>JAPLUA010000309.1 GCA_026397855.1 Verrucomicrobiota bacterium
ATCGCTCAATGCCTTGGCCGGCCAGAATGCCTTCGGCCAGTGGCAATTGGAAATGTGGGATTCGCGGGCCGGGGCCTTCGACCCGGCCCCGCAACTGGTGACCTGGCAGTTGCAGTTCGTTTTCCAGGACACGATCCCGGTGCCCATCGGTTTGACCTGCGCCAACGCTTGCTCGAATACCGTTCCTCCCGGCCAAGTCGCCCCCTTCTTCCTGGATGTGCCCGCCTGGGCGACGCGCGTCACCAATATCCTGCTGAACGCCACGGCCCCGGTGAACCTGCTGTTCAACCAGGTCCGACCGCCCACCGGCACCAATGCCGGCGATGCGACCTTGCTATCCCGTTCGACGGCGGGCTCAGCCACCCTGGGCATCGGCGGTTCGCCCCCGCTGATTCCCGGCGCCCGTTACTACCTGGGAATCCAGAACACCGGAACCTCGAACGCCATCGCCGTGGTGCAAGTCGTGTTCGACATATCCGTTAACTCCCTGACCAACGGCATCACCTCCTTCGCCACCAATTCCGGCGCGGGCGATGCCACCGATTACTACTTTTACACCGTCTCGTCGAATGCCGTCCGCGCCCAGTTCGAGATCAACGGCCCGACCGCCGACATGACGCTGGTGGCGCGCAAGGGCCTCCCGCCGCCCACGTTGACGAACTACACCTACATCAGCGCCAACCCGGGACCGAACGACGAGCTGATCGTGCTGTTTGACTCCTCCAGCCCCGTCCCGCTCGGGCCGGGGGATTGGTACATTTCCGCCGTGAACGTCTCCGGCGAGGCGGTGACGTATGGGATCCGCGCAACCGAGTTCTCCGATTACGGCACCAACATCGTCATCACCAACTGCCAGATCTCCGGCGACAGTCTTTACCTGGCCTGGAACTCGCTTCCGGGCATCAAGTATTACGTGCAGGGCAGGACCGATATCGGCAGCACAAACTGGACCCCGGTATCGGCCACCATTACCGCCGCCGACACGTTCACGACCTTCCGCCTCGCCCTGCCATCCCCGTATCATTTCTTCCGTGTCCACGAGGGGCTGGTTCTCAACCCCTGGCTTCCGCCCGTTCGCATCGCGAGCATCACGAGCGGCAACAACGGTTTGCTGCTGGAATGGAGCACGCCGGGCAGCAACCACTTCCGGGTTCAGTGGGCGGACTCCCTCGTCCCGCCGACCTGGAACACGTTCACCAACGTCGTGGCCCCGACCAACGGCGCCGCTTCCTTCCGCGACGACGGCTCGCAATCCGGCGGCGTGGGCGAGCTGCGCTACTATCGGCTGCAGGAGCTGCCCTGAACAGCCACCCCCTCCTCCATCTGATCGAGGGCCGGGGAGAGGGGGAAGTCGTCGCGTCTCGCGTAGTGGCCCCTTTCGGGACTTCTCCCTCTCCCCGACGGGTGGAAAAGGGTTTCTTGCTGTTCCACAAGCGTTGCTTGCCCGGTCAGGGCAGGAGTTGCAGAACTCTCCTCAGCGCGTTCCCGATAGCCTCCAGGTTGTCGGGCGAGAGGCGGCCCAGGCAACTCACAAAGCGTTGTTCGGAGACGGAGCGGACCTGGAAGGCGTCGGCGGTGGAGACCTTAGACAACCCGTTCTCCGAGGACGGATCCAATCGAACCATCCAAGGCGCCTGAGCGTAGCGGTCTTTCCAGTCTGTTATCGGAACGATGACTTTGAGTGGGAGAATGCCAACCTCATCGTCATTCACGATCACCGCCGGGCGGGTTCTCTGCATCTCAGCGCCCAGCGTCAGGGAGAGATTAATGATCTAGATTTCACCGCGCCGCATGGAATTCCTCGCCATCCAAGGATGTGAAAGCGGTCAGTTCGGGATCGTTTTGGTAGTCGGATCGCAAGGCGGCGGCAGCATCGGCCAGGCTGCCAGAAGTTGCACCCGAGGCCGCTTGCGCCTGACTCTGCCGGCGCAAAGAGCTAGCGAGGTATTCCAGCATTTCGAACTGCTCCTGGAAGGGCATCGCCTGGATTTCGCGAACTATGTTGGCTCGAAGCATAGAGGTAGATTCGTGCGCTGACGTGCTAACGTCAAGCAGTGATAGAAATCCCAGATCCTCGGTTAGGCTGCGGCAACGGTGTATCAGCATTGCCGGGACGGACCTCCTCTCCGCGGCCCGACACGCGCCATGGGACCAACCCATCTTTCCCCCTCTCATCCCGCCGCGGGAGGGCCGGGGAGAGGAGGCGCGTTTCCTTGACTGCGGTTTCGGCTCCCGAATACGGAACCTCCTCTCCCCAACCCTCCTCCATTCTGAATGGAAGAGAGGGAGAAGGAGCGTGGGGCACGGACCCCGGCCGCCTCTTCCGCTCGGCCTACCTGGAACTCGCCGGACGTTCCCATCACCAGGTTCCCGGCCGAAGAATAAACTGAACGGGACGGATATTTGGGTGCAACAACGGAGCTGCTTTCCGTATTGTAGTCCTGAGCAAACGACCGCATGAGCAACTCCATGACGTCCACGAACGCGCCCCGGCTTTTCCCGGCCACCCATTGGTCAGTGGTGCTGGCCGCGCGCGGCGGAGACGAGGCCGATTCTCTGCGCGCGCTGGAGATGCTCTGCCGGTCGTATTGGTATCCGCTCTATGCTTACGTGCGCCGACAAGGCCATTCGCCCCACGATGCGCAGGATTTGACGCAGGGGTTCTTTGCCCGCTTGCTGGAGAAGCATTACCTCGACGCGGCGGATCGGGACAAAGGCCGGTTCCGGTCTTTCCTGCTGATGGCGCTCAAGCGGTTCCTCGCCAAGGAATGGGAGCGGGATCGCGCCCAGAAGCGGGGTGGCGGCCAGGCGACGCTCTCGCTGGACACCGAAATGGCTGAGCGCCGTTACCAGGGCGAGGGAGCGGAACACCTGGCCCCGGATCGCATTTATGAGCGGCGCTGGGCCTTGACGCTGCTCGATGCGGCGCTGGGGGCGCTGCGGCAGGATTACCAGGCGCTCGGGCGCGAGGCCGAGTTCGGTTATCTGAAAGCCTACCTGACGGCGGAGCGGGGAGAGATCCCTTATGCCGAAGTGGCCGAACGGCTGGAGATTACCGAGGCAGCCGCACGAGTGGCGGTGCACCGAATGCGGAGCCGCTTCCGCGCGCTGTTCCGCACCGAAATTGCCCGCACGGTGGCGAAGCCGGAAGAGGTCGAGGATGAGGTCAGATACCTGCGCCAGGCGCTGACTTCATAACTCTGCGTAACAAACTCGCACTTTCCCGTATGTAACACGCATGAACGAAAGTCCGGCAGCGAAGAAGCATTGTCCGAAGTGCGGTGTGGCCCTCAGCCCCGAAGCCGTTGAGGGCCTGTGCCCGGCCTGCCTGCTGTCCATGAACCTGGCCACCCAGACGGACCCGGGCGTCGAGGTCGGCCCGGCGGGCGCGGGGCACGCCAGGCAGTCGGTGCCCTCGCCGGAGACCGTCGCGAAACACTTCCCGCAATACGAGATGCTCGAATGCCTCGGGCGCGGAGGGATGGGGGTGGTCTATAAGGCGCGGCAAAAGTCGCTGGATCGCCTGGTAGCCCTGAAGATCCTGGCACCGGAGCGGGAGAAGGACCCGCAGTTTGCCGAACGCTTCGCCCGCGAAGCCAAGACATTGGCCCAACTCAACCATCCGAACATCGTCACGGTGCATGATTTCGGCGAAGCGGGCGGGATGTTCTACCTGGTCATGGAGTTTGTGGACGGCGTGAACTTGCGGCAACTCCTGGGTGCGGGTCGGCTCGCGCCCAAAGAGGCGCTGGCCATTGTGCCGGCAATCTGCGAGGCGCTTCAATTCGCCCATGACCGAGGCATCGTGCACCGCGACATCAAGCCGGAGAATGTGCTTGTGGATAAGCAGGGCCGGGTGAAGATCGCCGACTTCGGCATCGCACGTATCATGGGCTCGGTAGGAGAAACCGTTATCGCACCGGCAGGCGCAGTTCCTCCGCGACCGGGGCTGACCGGAGAGCGGACGCTGGGCACGCCCGCCTACATGGCACCTGAGCAAGCGGCAAATCCGACGGAAGTGGATCACCGAGCGGACATCTATTCCCTGGGCGTGGTGTTTTACGAAATGCTGACGGGTGAGCCGCCCCGGGGCAAGTTCGAGCCGCCTTCCCATCACGTACGGATGGACGTGCGGATTGACGAAGTGGTGCTGCGCGCGCTCGAGAAAGAACCGCAGCGGCGCTACCAAACCGCCGGCGAGTTCAAGACGGGAGTTGAAACCATTTCAGGCTCCCCCGCGCCGAGTGCGGGAACCGCTCCATTGCCGGTGCGGACGGCACGTGGTCGCGGCAACCTTCGGGCCGCGTTGATCGTGGCTGCTGTGGTGTGGTTCTTCGTTACAGTCACCACAACGGTCGTTACGCTTATCCTGCCGGACAGCTTTTTAGCGGCGAGTCGAATCAAGGTCGAGCGGGATCCATGGCTCGAAAGCCAGGAATACACGTCCCGAGGCCCACCTCAAATTGAACGAGCGCTGGGGGAAGCGTTACAATGAAGGGACGAAACTCACGATGTCAAAAGCGATAGCCCTTTTGCGAAGCCAACTCGATTTGCGGCCGGTGCGAAACACCTCGCTGATTGAAATCGGCGTATGGAGCCAGCGGCCGGAAGAAGCCGCCGAGATCGCCAATGCCATTGCCGAAGCGTTCCGCGAACACCGCATAAAGCAGCACGAGTTACTCGTGTGCAGGAAACGCGAGATCCTCGAAAGCGACATCAAGAACCAGGAATCGAAGATCGCGGCTGTCCAGGCCTCGCTCGATCGCTTGCGTAAGGAATTGGGCATCACGGACGAGAGGGCTCGACAGGAGGCGGGTTTGGTCACCCCCAATCCCAACGAAGGCCCGTACTGGAGCAAGCGGCGCGAACTGGAAGACATACTGCGATACCGAAGCAAATTGTCTCAAGAGCTACTGTCCGAAGAACAGGCGAGCCGTCTCACGACGGCAGGCTTGATCGAGATCATTGATCGCGCCACACCGCCCATGCGGCCCTTGCGCCCGAACAAACCCCTGAACATCGCGCTGGGGATGCTTGGCGGAGCGATTCTCGGTTTGTTTGCGGCCCTGGCCACCTGGATAATCTCGCGCCTGGTTAAGCGCAGGGGTAGCTTGGCAGGCTAGCCGACCTGGAGCACGTTCACCGATATCGTGGCCCCGACCAACGGCGCCGCTTCCTTCCGCGACCACGGCTCGCAATCCGGCGGCTTGGGCAACCTGCGCTACTATCGGCTGCAGGAGCTGCCTTGAACTTGTCCAATGCCGCCAGCGGCCTCAAATACCGCCTCGACCGAGACGCCTAAACCGAAGAAGAATATGTAAGAGTGTTATGAGTGATCAACTGCCAGCCCCCGCCGCCAGCAACACGTTCGAGCGTATTAAAAGATTGGACCCGCAAGGCCACGAATGGTGGTCCTCGCGTGATCTTGCCCGTGTACTCGAATACCTCAACTTCCGCAACTTCCAACCAGTGATTGAGAAGGCGAAAGAAGCCTGCGCCAAGAGTGGCCATGCCGTAGCCGACCATTTTGCGGAAATGCGCAATATGGTCGGGATTGGTTCTGGCGCACAGCGCGAGTTGGAGGATTGGGCGCTCTCCCGTGAACCCGCAGCCCCAAGTAATCCTGCGTGACGGCCCGCGCTACCCGGCCCGCCTACGCCAGCGTTTGGGCACCGACGCCACGCCGGAATTGACAGCTCTACTGATAAGACCGCGGGATAGACGACACTGGGGGACCCCTCTCCCCGGCCCTCTCCCCTGCTGCAGGGGAGAGGGAGAAGCTTCTCCAGTTCCGGGTGTAGTGCATGCCGGGGACTCCTCAATATGTTTCAGCGGCGGCTGAATTGAACCACGAGCGATTCGTAGCCCAGTTCGCGCTGATACCGCGCTTCGACTTCCACGCGCCGCTGAGAGGACAGCACGGTGATGCCGCCGATGCGCTCAGCACATTTTTGCAGCAACGCGCGCAGCAGCAGACGCGCGTGAGCCGCCCCCATGCAGAGGTGCGCGCCGAAGCCGAAGGAGAGATGCGGGTTGGGCTTGCGGTCGAGGCGCACCTCTTCGGGCGCATCGAATGCTCTCTCGTCCATGTTCGCGGAGGCCCAGCAGAGTGAAATCCGCTCGCCGGCCTTGACGGTGACGCCGTTCACGCTCGTCTCCTCCGGACAGACGCGCCCGATGTGCGTGAGCGGCATGAAGACGCGGAAGAACTCCTCGCTGGCCAGCGTGACGCGCTTCAGGTCTTCGCGCAAATAGTTCAGCGCCTCGGGGTGTGCGGCCAGATAGCCCAAGGCACAGGAAACGGTGTGGATGATGGTGTCGCGCCCGCCGGCGAAGGCCAGATTGGCAAAGCCCATCATCTCCTCATGCGTGAGGGGCCGGCCGCGGAAGGTCGCCTTCGTCAGCGCGCTGAAGAAATCATCGCCCGGATTCGCCGCCGCGCGGTCGAATTGTGCACGCAGGTATTCCTCTAATTGATCGCCTTTCTTGAACTCGCCACCGGTCACCTTGAAAACGTGGATGCCCCAGCCAATCCAGGTTTCCGCCTCGGATTCCGGCACGTTGAGCAGGTGGGTCAGCGCACGGGACTGCAGCGGCAAGGCGAATTCCCGCACAATCTCAATGGCATCCCGCCCCAGCGCGTCGGTGATCAGGCCATCAACCAAAGCCTCGATCCGCGCGATGAACGCGGGATCCTTCGGGCGCTGGAAGAACGGTTCCGTGATCTTCCGGTAGTCGGTGTGCTCGGGCGGATCGGTCTCGATGGGCAGTTGCCGCATCGAGCGCACCCCCTCTTCCGAGGGAATCGGCACGCGGAAAGGCGCATTGGAGCTGAAGGTCTGCCAATCTTTCGCGGCGCGCCGCACGTCCTCATGGCGCAGGATCATGGCGATGTCCTCGCCGTGAAACGGGCACTTGAGCACGCCAGTAGCGCCGCGCGCCGCGCGAAACGGATCGGCCCCCGGCTCCACAGGATGATTGGTGTCAGGTGTCATCATTCACGCATCACGCATCACGCATCACGCATCACGTTTCACGCCCCACGCTCCACGCCGCAAACCTCTCCCTCTGCCGCACCGCCTGCCAATGGCAAATGTCCCAGAGGTTGCTGACCGGCGCGTTAGTGAACGGCAGCGTGTGCAGGTAGCGCGGCGGGCCGAATTCCGGCGTCAGCGTGGACCTTCTGTCGCCGCGTTTCTTCTGCGCGTCCCAGACCAGCCGCCACCAGCGCTCGTGGGCGGCGAGATGCGCGGCGTATTCAGGCGCGCGCGGGTCGGGCACTTGCGGCCCTTGTTCGTAACCGACGCGCGCGTGCAGATGCAGGCACCGCGCGGCGCTTTGCCGGATGATCTCAAGCTGGTCGTCAATCAACCGTTCGGCAACACAGACCCAGTGACTGAAATCGCAGCACAGCTTGAGGGGCTCGAAACGCTCCAGCAGCCGGCTCGTGATCCATGGATTGAACAGGATGCGCCCGCGATGCGTTTCGTGCGCGATGCGGATGCCCCCAGCCTGCTCCACGGCCAGGGCCGCCTCAAAGAAGCGGCTGGATTCGCTTTCACTCCACGCATCCAGCCCGCTATGGGCGTTGATAAAGACCGGCGACATGCCCCCGGCTTCGCCCACCTGCCGGCGGAAGGATTCGATGTGCGCCGCCACGCTCGCACCGGCGGTGAAAATCTGCGGGATGAACTCGAACTTGTGTCGGGTCAGAAGGCGGCGCAGCGGGCGGCGCTCGCTGGGCGCGGGCAGCGCGGCTTCGATGCCGCCAAAGCCCAGCTCCCGGAACTGCGGGAAGAGTTCCTCCCGGTTTCCCGTGACACCCCACAGATGGCGTATGAGCAATAGTTTCATAGTTGTGTTAATTCACAGGCAAAACCACGGCAGCGCCGTGATCCTCTCGTGCAGTTGCAGCGGGCGTGGGCAACGGCAAACCACGTAGCCGTGCCTCGCCTCCTTCGGCTTCTCATCCAGGAACGTCAGCAGATGCCGCGTGTCGTGAAGGGCTGGCTTCTCCGTCCACTTCACTTCGATGGGGGTCAGCGTGCCGTCGTGCTCGATGACGAAATCCACCTCTGCGCCATCCCGTGACCGTTGATGGTACAGCTTGCCCTCGCCGAGGTATTGCAGGCGCTTCCACAGCTCCGTGCCCACCCATTGCTCAAACACCGGCCCCGGATTCGCCCGCACCAGTTCCGGCGCCGGGTTCAACCCGGCGGCCGCGTGCCGCACCCCGAGATCGAAGAACAAGAACTTCGGCGTGGAAAGCAGGTTCTTGCGCGGGCTCTTCGAGTAGGCGGGCACGCGAATGCCCACGAACATGTCTTCCAGCAGTTGGTAATACCCCTTCACCGTCGGCTGCGACACGCCCGACTCCTGCGAAATGTTCGTATAATTCAACATCTGCCCCGACTCGACGGCCGCCAGTTGCAGGAAGCGCACGAATGCGCCCCAGTCCTTCACCAGCGCCTCACGACGAATTTCCTCCTCCAGATGCACGAACGCATAGGCCTTCAACAGCTCCGCCCGATCCTGCTTATCCGCCGTCACAATCCCCGGCAACGCGCCATACGCCAGGCGCGTCACCAGATCCCACTCCGGAAACGGATGCCTCGCGGACTTCCCCTGGCTCCAGGGGAACGGCAGCGGAGAGGTGGCGTGTGCAATTGGACCCTCTTTCGCCGGGTGCTCGGCCAGCGTCAGCGGGTAGAGATGGTGCAACAGGCTGCGCCCCGGCAGCAGGTTCGCCCCGGTCAACCGCAGCTTCCTCGCGGAGCTTCCGCAGAGAACGAAACGCCACCGCGTCTTGTCGGCATCGTAGAGCGATTGCACTGCGTCGAAGATCGAAGGCACCGATTGCGCCTCGTCCACGAAAACGAACTGCCCCTTCTTGTGGGCCGGCAGGCTCCGGCAGGCTTGAGCAAATTCCCCCGGATTGCCTAGATGCCGCGAGCGCTCTTGCGGATCGGCCAGGTTGAAGCGCAGCGCATCTTCCGGAATCAACTGGTTTAACAGCGTGGACTTGCCCGTCTGCCGCGCTCCGAACAGGAGGTGCATGTAGGGCCGTCCAAGCTTCGCCCGCAACTTCTCGGCATACCACCGGTCAAACATGGGCTTAGGATATATCGCCTAAATCTAAAGGCAACTTTAGATTTATCGCCACCACTTCCGCTCCTACGGAGCTGGGCCTGGGCGGAACTTCATCCTGAAAGGATTTGAGTCGGCGCTCCTACTTCTCTGCGTTTCTCTGCGCTTTCTCTGCGTCTCTGCGTTAAATGATGCCAGTGCTGCCGACCGGATCCAAAGGGCAGGAGACAGAATCATGACAAAGCAGAATCTTCAGCGGTAATACCCAGCGGTCCTGTCAATTGAGGCCATTTCTAATCCCCATAATTCTGTCCCGTCATGATTCTGTCTTTTTCCTTATGGTTGCGGCTCCGCCGCGCTGCGTCTCGGCGGCTGCTCCGGGACAGCTCAGCCGCAGCCCACCGTCACCGGGTCAGGTCGTTCAGCGCTGGCAGGTTTCGCCAGGACAGGATGCGCTCCACAGTAGCGACCTGTTTATAGCACGCTAAACAAGACCATCAGGATTGGGAAGGCCAAGAGCGCTCTATCCCCAATTCGTGTCTCTCCCCTTCTGGAGGTTGCTCTGCGCTCTTCGCACTGCTATGCCCCCATTTGATCGCAGGTTGCGAAGATTTAACGCAGAGGGCGCAGAGGTTCGCAGAGATTCGCAGGGGGGCCTTCTTCTCTGCGTTTCTCCGCTCTTTCTCTGCGCCTCTGCGTTAAGAATGGTTTGGCTTTGGTTGCGGCCTTGCCGCGCTGCGTCTCTGCGTTAAAATTGGGTGTCGCTTTGGTTGCGCCTCTCCGGTCCCTTCGCCTTTGTCGCCGATGAAGCTTACGGCTAAGGATTCCTCCCGGTAGCGGCAGCCCACCCACTCCCTGGTCACTCCCTAGCAACATGGTAGTACCTTGGTAGGAACCTGGTAGTAACATGGTAGTAACATGCATAGCCAAGCAAGGTACTACCATGTTGCTACCAGGTTCCTACCAGGTTCCTACCATGTTGCTCGCTATGTGGGGCCGACAGGCGATAGGGGGCATCCGGCTTGCGCTGGGGGGTGGCTGGGATTGGGCGGGGCTCAATCCCGAAGGGATTGCATCACTCAGCCCGGGGTTGCGCGCCGTGCGCTACCCCGGGTAACCGCGCCGAAAAGGCCACCAACCCGGAAGGATGGTTGAGAATGGCACTCCGTTTCGACGCTCGGTATGCCCTCAACGCGCCGGTTTGAGGCGGTTCGGGCTCCAGTTCCGACACGCGTCCGCCCAGGCCCAGCTCCGTAGGAGCGGCATGTGTATAGCAACCGCCCCCCGCTTATTCCTTCAAGCTCCGTAGGAGCGACATGTCCCCCCCCGCGCCACCATGCCGCCCCCATGGGGCTTGCGGGGGTCTTGTTTGGGTTCGCGTGCTATAAACATGCCGCTCCTACGGAGCTGGAACATCCGTCGGCGAATGCCGTCCCGCCCGAGCGTGGGGATTTCGGTCTTCGGGTTTCGGATTTGCCTTTTGCTGGTATTGTAGCCGCAATGGGCTAGAATCCTTGAAACTTGAAACATGTTGTAAACGAGTCAAGTTTTGCCGCGCCTGCAAAACAGTTAACTGGGCCTGGGGCGGGGCCTCGCTAGATTTTCAACGATGCAACCGATCGCAATTGAACTCGGGCCATTCCCCATCCACTGGTATGGGGTCATGGTGGCCCTGGGCTTCGTGGCCGGCCTCTGGACGGCGAGCCGCCGGGGACTGGCCTCCGGCATCAGCGCCGAGAAGGTCATAGATTTCGGCCCCTGGATCATCCTCGGCGCGATCATCGGGGCGCGGACGCTCTACGTCATTTCCTATTGGCGCGAGTCGTTCGAGGGCCGGCCGACCTGGGAGATCTTTGCCGTCTGGCAGGGCGGGCTGGTCTTCTACGGCGGCTTGATGGGCTCCACGGTGGCGTCGGCCATCTACATCCGGCTCAAGAAGCTGCCGTTCTGGAAGATGGCGGACATTCTGGCCCCCAGCATTGCCCTGGGCTACGTCTTCGGGCGCATCGGCTGCCTGCTCAACGGGTGTTGTTACGGTCGCGCCTGCGATCTGCCCTGGGCGATCCACTTCCCTGGCGGCAACGCCCTGAACGCGCCAACGACTCCGGTGCATCCCACCCAGATCTACGATTCGCTCCTCAACCTGGTCTTCTACGCCGCGCTGGCCTGGCTCTACCGCCGCAGGAAGTTCGACGGCCAGATCTTCGCTGCGTATCTGATCGGCTATGCGCTGCTGCGCTCGTTCGTGGAAATGTTCCGGGGCGATTACCCTGAGCATCAGCATTACCTCGGCGGCTGGGCCACGCCGGCGCACCTGGTGAGCATCGGCATCCTGGCGGCGGGTCTTGTGTTGCTCGCAATGCTGCCCCGCCCGAAAAGCAAGCGCGGCTAGCCCGGATATTTCACACTCCGATGGAAACGCCAACACCGCGCCGCGTGAGGGCACGCGGCCTACAAGCACGCATCACCGCTCCTGTAGGCCGCGTGCCCTCACGCGGCGCTCGGGGGTGTGAAATAAACGGGCTAGGACAGGCTGCAGGATAGCCGATGGCTGCCGAACCCACTCATCCACCCCCCGTGGCCGGGCCTTGCCCCCTGCTCCTCGCCGGGCCTACCGCTGTCGGCAAGTCGGAAATCGCACTCCGCTTAGCCGAGCGGCTTGGCGGCGAAATTGTGTCCGTGGACTCCATGCAGGTCTATCGCGGGATGGACATCGGCACGGCCAAACCCTCGCCGGCCGAGCGGGCGCGCGTGCCGCATCATTTGCTGGATGTGGTGGCAGTGACCGGGCCGTTTGACGTCGCGCAATTCCTGGATCTCGCCCGCCAGGGGGTGGCCGACATCCAGAGCCGCGGGCACCGGCCGATCCTGTGCGGCGGGACAGGGCTCTATTTCAAGGCCTTCCTCGAGGGCCTGGGCCGGGCCCCGGCGACGGATGCTTCTTTGCGTGCGGTGATCGAAGCGACGCCCTTGCCGGAGCTATTGAACGAGCTGGCCGCGAGTGACCCGGCGACCTACGAGCGCATTGACCGCAAGAATCCGCGCCGCGTCATCCGCGCCGTCGAAGTCATTCGCCTGACCGGCCAGCCCTTCTCCGCCCAGCGCGCAGACTGGCGTCACGGCTCACGGCTCACGGCTCACGCTACCCTCTGCATCGGCCTGGCCCGTTCGTCGGACGACCTGCCCCAACGCATCGCCGCCCGGGTGGATGCCATGTTCCGCCGGGGCTGGGTGGCCGAGACCGAGCATCTCCTGCAGCAAGGCCTGGACCGGAACCGGATCGCCATGCAGGCGTTGGGTTACCGGCAGATCGTCGAGCACCTGCGCGGCGAGCGTTCGCTTCCCGAGACGGTCGAGTTGATCAAGGCCCGGACCCGCCAGTTTGCCCGGCGCCAGAGGACCTGGTTCCGGCGGCAGCTTCCGGTGACCTGGTACAACCTTGAACCGCACACCACGCCCGAAATGGCTGTGGAAGCCCTGCTGCATTTGCTCCCGTCCTCGCCGTCGTAATCGTTTCGGGGCTGGCGGTTGATTCAAGAAATCGGAGCGCCGTAGCCGCCAACGTCAGTTCGCGCACGATTCTCCCGCAGTTACTGATAAGACCGCGGGATAGACGACACTGGGGGACGCATGCCGGGGACTCCTCAGTATATCAGCGCCAACTAACGTTGGCGGCTACGATGTGGGGCGGGATTGTTTCCTGAAACAGTTTCTCATTTGCCCTGTCTATGGCAGGATGGGGCTGCAGTGGCCCGATCCCGATGCGTTTCTTAACTGTAGCAGACCGCGAACTTCGTTCCGCCGCGCGGCAGAAGGCGACCTACCGCACGCGCTGGCTGACGGCGGTGATTTTCTTCGGGTTGCTGGTCTGGCTGCTGTGGGCCTTCGACGGATTCACCAACCGGCGGGCCGCACCTACGATCTTCAACGTCTTCTCCGTGTTGACGTTCCTGTATTGCCTCTTCCTCGCCACCGTCCGCACGGCTGACTGCATCAGCGCCGAAAAGCGCGAGGGCACCCTGGGCTTGTTGTTCCTCACCAACCTGAACAGCGCCGAGATCATTGCCGGGAAACTGTGCTCCAGCGCGCTGGCTTCCGTGTATGGCCTGATGGCCATCTTCCCCATGCTGGCGCTGCCGCTGCTGATGGGTGGAATCACCTTCGACCACTTCGCGCGGGCGGTGGTGGGACTGCTTAATGGAATCCTGTTTGCCTTGGCCGCCGGTTTCCTGGCTTCGGTCCTGAGCAAGCGGCAATTCATCGCCGTCGCCCTGGCCATGGGTTTGACGATCGGGGTTAGTGGAGGCTTCATGCTCGGAGCGGCGGCGGCGGACTCCTACAGCTCCACCCGGCCGATGGCACAATGGCTGGCGGGCTTGAGCCCGCTCTACTGCCTCCTTGCCGCCGATGGCGCGCGCTTTCTGGGACCCAATCACTTCTGGCTCTCCGCGGCTGAGGTTTCCGGCATGTCGCTCGGCTGCCTCGGGCTGACGATACTCCTGCTCGCGCGCACCTGGCGGGACCGGCCGAAAAGCGTCCGCGTGTGGGACCGGCTCCGGTTCTGGTGCCGTTTGGAGCGGGCCCCTTCCGTTCAACGTGCCGCCCTGCGCCGGCGCATGCTCGCCATCAACCCCTTCTTCTGGCTGGCCGCGCGCCAGCCTGTCAGCGCGCCGGTCTTCATGTGCCTTGCCGTGGTCCTGACGCTGATCACGGTTTACGTGACGGCACCCTTTTTCGCTCGCATGGTGGGGGGAGGAGTAGTCGCCAAGCAGGTGCTTGGGCATGTGTTGGCCTGGCTCTGGACCGGGCTGGCCATCCATGCCCTGGTGCTCTATTACGCGGCGATGTCAGCCTCGCAACGGCTGGCCGAGGACAAACAAACGGGCGCCCTGGAGTTGATTCTCGGCACCCCGACCACCGAACGAACCCTCTCGCGCGGACTTTGGCTGGCTTACGGGCGCAAAATGCTATTCCCCGCGCTCCTGGCCGTGCTGGTCCACCTGTTCGTGATTTGGCTGGTCATGGTGATGGCTACGCTCGATCCCCCGGGGTCCATTGCTCCCGGAGCCACACCCGGCGAGATTTTCTGGAGCGCCCTGCTCAATCGGCCCCTCAGGGGCCGGGCCCTTGAGTGGCAGTTCGGCTTCATGCTGCGCATCGGGCTGCTCTTCCTCGTGCAACTGATGGTGGCCTGGCTGACGCTCGGCTGGGTGGGGCGCTGGTTGGGGTTACGGATGAAGCATCCTGGGTTCGCCCCCATGGCTTCGCTCGCGCTCATGATCATCCCACCCATTCTGATGTTCAGCCTGGCGTGCTATCTGGCCGATAAGTTTAAGCTCGACCGGCTGCCGGAGCGCCGGTTCCTGCCGATGATGTTATGGCTGGCCTTCGCCATCGGCTGCGCTCACTGCCTGGTGCTGTCCGCCTGGGCCGCGGCTCGCCTGCGCCAGCAATTGCGCTCCGTCGCCATGAGCCGCTACCAGCCGGTCACTGCCTGGCGATGGCGGCTACCGGGTCGCCGCGCCGTCCGGCGTTTTGCCATTGCTGCCGCTGTTGTTGCGGCGGTCGTGGGCTCGCTGGTCGGGAGCTATTACGGTTACCAGAACTGGCGCAGCAATCGGGCCTGGCGAACGTTCCAATCCGCCCTGAAACAGCGCGGGGAATCCCTTGATCTCTCGTCGCTGTTGCCTGAACCAGTGCCGCATGTCGCAAACTTCGCCCGTTCGCCGGCCTTTCTGGGACTGCTCAGCAAGACCAACCGTGAAAGCTCAGGGTCGTTGAAGCAACTCAGGTCGTTCAAGCTGTCGGCCATTAATTACGGGGCGAATTCCGTGCTGATGGATTGGAGCCGCCAAACCAATTCACCGCTTCACCCCTTCGTGAGCTGGGCTGGCGAGCCATCGAGAGACGGATCCGGGACGAAACGACAGGAGGACGCGGTCGATATTTTGCAGGGCCTGCAACCGCAGAGCGCGACCTTGAGGGAAGTGGCGGCCGCTGCGGCCCGTCTCCCTGCTTTTCAAACCTCGACCAACCGCGATGCCGGCGCAGTGTTCCG
>JAPLUA010000538.1 GCA_026397855.1 Verrucomicrobiota bacterium
GGCAAAACTCCTTTACCAATCCGTAGTCAGACGCTCTATCCAATTGAGCTATGGGTGCTGCCATTTACTTGCGGGCACTTACGGCCAGCAATAAAATCGTTCATCATGTGCTACCCGCCCCCGGAGTGCACGAAGCTCTCAAATCCAGCCCACTGCATTCGATCTGGAAAACAATATGCCAGAGTTCCGAGCCACGGCAAGCTCATTCGATAATCTTTGAAGAAGAAGGTGCGGGCTGTTTCCGGAGCGTAAGCCGGCAGGATGCCGACGCTCCGACGGGTTTTAAGAAGCTGGCCCGGGGCAAGAATAGCCGAGCGAAGTAATTGCCATCTTCCGGCAACTTGATGCATCCTGCCGGTGTGCGACGGATGCTCAACCTATTCTGCGTCGCCTGGTTCTGCCTGGCCGGCTTGCCCGCCCGGGCTGCCCATACGCAGGCGACCCTGCTGCTGGGGGCCGAGACCGCCCGACCGGGCGACACCGTGCTTGCGGGCGTGCGGCTGCGCATGGACCCGGATTGGCATACTTACTGGCGAAACCCCGGCGGCTCGGGGATGGCGACCACCATTGACTGGCAACTGCCGGTCGGCATCACCGCCGGGGCAATCCAGTGGCCCGTGCCGGAGATGCTGCCGGATGAGGACCTGACCACCTATATCTACAGGGACGAGGTCGTTCTGCTTGTGCCGCTGAAACTGGCGGCTGACCTGGCCCCGGGATCGCTGGCCCTGAAGGCCAGCGTGGCTTGGCTGGAGTGCAAAGTGGCCTGTGTGCGGGGCGAAGCCAGCGTGGAAGGGGTGCTGCATGTTGGGGATGTCACAAAGCCCTCCAATGAGGCTCCGCTGATTGCGGCCTGGCAGGGGAAACTGCCCCGCCCCGGGGCCGGGGTCTCCCCCCGCGCGTGGTGGGAATCCCCCGCCTCGGGAAACTTGCGACCCATGATCGTGGACTGGAGTTCCCCGGCTGCCGCCGACGAGGCCAGCTTCTATCCCGATGCCAGCGAGCGATTCGAAGTGCAGGAAACCACCGTGCGTTTGCCGGCTGATGTGGGCAGGATTCGCCTGCGCAAGCAGGTCAAGAAGATCGCAGCGGAGTGGCCACAGCGCGTTTCCGGCGTCCTGGTGGAAAGAACCGGCACCCAACGCCTGGGTTACGAAGCTGACCTGGCCATCGCGCCCCAAGGATCCGCGGCGACCGGAAGCCCTGCTGCGGCCGACCCGGTCAGGCTGGCGCCCGCTATTCCGCCGCTCTGGAAAATGCTGCTCTACGCCTTCATCGGCGGGCTCATCCTGAACCTGATGCCGTGCGTGCTGCCGGTGATTGCGTTGAAGATTCTCGGGTTCGTGGGGCAGGCCAGGAATGCTCCCCGCGAAACGCGCCGGCTGGGGCTGATCTACGCGCTGGGGGTGCTGATGTCGTTCCTCGTGCTCGCGCTCCTGGTCATTGGCGTCCAGGCGGCCGGCCACAAGGCGGGCTGGGGCATCCAGTTCGGCAACCCCTATTTCCTGCTGGCCATGACGACGATGGTGACGCTGATCGCGCTGAACTTGTTCGGGGTATTCGAGGTCACGCTCGGCGGGCGGGCGATGGGCGCAGCCGCCAGCGCCTCGGCAAAGGAGGGTGCCGCGGGCGCATTCTTCAACGGGCTGCTGGCCACGATCCTGGCGACCTCCTGCACCGCGCCGTTCCTGGGCGCCGCCGTCGGGTTCGCCATGGCTCCCGGGCAGCGTGCGGTCGTGACATTGATGATATTCCTGATGCTGGGGGTGGGACTCTCGTTTCCCTACGTCCTGCTCACCTGGCAGCCGGCCTGGCTGAAGTTTCTTCCCAAGCCCGGCGTCTGGATGGAGCGGTTCAAGGTGGCGATGGGATTCCCGATGCTGGCGGCGGCGGTCTGGCTGTTCAGCCTCGTGTCGCTGCACTACGGGGATCGCTCCTGGTGGCTGGGCATTTTCCTGGTGCTGGTGGCGGTGGCCGCGTGGATTTACGGCGAGTTCATCCAGCGCCATCGCGCGCGCCGGGGTCTTGCCGCGGCGGCCATCGCAGCCGTGCTGGCGACCGCCTACGGCTTCGCGCTGGAAAGCAATCTGCAATGGCGCCATCCCCTGCCCCAGGGCCTGTCAACGGTCGGCCCGGAGGTTGATCCCGGAGGAGTTCCATGGCAGGCGTGGTCGCCGGCGGCGGTGGCCCGGGCGCGCGCCGAGGGTCGGCCCATCCTCGTGGACTTCACCGCCAAGTGGTGTCTCACCTGCAACACCATCGTCAAGCCGGCCCTGGAAAGCGCCTCCGTCCGGCAGAAGCTGCGCGAACTGAACGGGGTGGCCCTGCTCGGGGATTACACCGGGTTCCCGGCAAGTATCACCGAGGAGTTAAACCGCTTCAGCCGCGCAGGAGTGCCGCTGGTATTGGTTTATCCGAAGAACCCGCAGGCCCCTCCCATCGTCCTCCCCGAGGCCCTGACCCCCGGGATGGTGCTGGACGCCCTGAATCGCGCCACCCAATAGCCACCCGTCACCCGCCACTCTTCCGACACCAAACCGCATTGCCCGCCCGAATCCCAGCCAACTGCCCCGCGCTTAACGGCGATTCCTGCAGCTTGAGCAATGCGGATTCAAAATAGAAGAACGGGGCGTAAGAGCCGAAGACCACGCGATCGGCAGGCAATACCTTCAGCAGGTTTGCGATGCCGCCGACCCCTTCCACCATGGCAACGTCGAAGAACACCTGCCCGGCGCCAGCCAGCTTCACAAGCTGTTCGCCCCTCACCGCGCGAAACCAGTTGAGCAGGACCACCCGGAGATTGGGCCGGTCATTCAGGAGCGCGGGGAGCGGTTTCAAGTCCACCTGCGGTGCCTGCATCAGCGGATGCTGCGTGCGCTCGTCCTCCATGGCGGGAACCAACTGGACGATCAGCTTCCGTTCGCCCGCCAGGTCCAGCAACCGCGCGAACCTAGGATCATCCAGCGGGTAGCGATGGTAGTTCGGATGCAGCCGGATGCCGGGCATCCGGTGTTCCTCATGACAGCGCCGCAGATCGTCCTCCCAATCAGGCAGGGTCGGGTTAATCGAGCCGAATGGCACCAGCAGACCGCTCCCCTCGCGGCGGCATTCCGCAGCCAGTCGGGAGTTCACCCCCGCCATGTCCTTGTAAAGCAGCCCGTCGAAGCTGCCGGCCCAGGCCTGCGTCACGCCCTGGCTGCGCAGCTTCGACACCAAAGCCCTGGCCTCATCCAATGGCAAGCGCCGCCCCGGCCACCGCGAGAGCGTGACATTCGTATCCACCAGCGTCCCGCGCCCGGCCGAAGTCGGCACATCACGCCATTCAACCGACGCCGCATCAGCACCCCACCCCCCCGCCGCAGCCACCGCAAACCCCATGCCAATAACCAATATCACTCATGCAACGTATTCAACACATGTAACTCATGCAACCCATGCAACTGCGCCCCCCTACCCCATCCCTTTCTGCCTGAGAATCGGCATCAGCAGCCTCTTCAGATTCTCCCCGAGGATAAGCTTCTTCGCCGAGTCGGGAATATCCGCCCCGAGCACCTTGCCCAATTGGGAAGCGAAACTGCGCCCGCCCGCGTCGCTGCCGAAGATCACCCGCTCGGCGCCCAACTCGCGCACCGCCATCTCCGTCACTCCCGCCGTGGGATCGAACCCACACAGGTCAACCGATACATTCGGGCAGTTGCGGACAGCGCGAATGCCGATCTCCCAGTCCGAGCCCGTGTGAGCGCCGATCAGCACGGCTGCCGGGTGACGCAGCGCCAGCTCGGCAAGTTCGGCAGGGGTGGATTCGCCCGGCAGGTTGCCGGTCGCCTTGAGATAGATGTGCTGGAGGACCGGGGCCTTCAGCTCCACGGCCCGCCGGACAATCGGATCCAGCTCCGGCGCGTTGCAATGGCGTGCCACCCAAAGCTTCACTCCGACCATCGGGCCATCGCGCACGCAACGATCCAGCTCGCCCAGGCTGGCATCGAGGTGATTCGGATTCAGATACACGAAGCCGAAGGCCCGGTCCGGGAAGGCTTTCAACGCCGCCAGCACCTCGTCGTTCTGGCGGCGCATGTCCTCCGGGGACGGGTCGTTGGACCAGGTCATGCCCATGAACACACAGAGCCGTTCGATTCCGAACCTGTCGGCGAATTCGATAAGCTGCCGCATCCGCTCCTCGGGCGATCGCCCGGGCACGCCCGACAGGTGACAATGGGCATCCCAGATCATGGCGCGAGCGGCCTGCTTTGCCCCGGGCCATCGGGGATCGTGCGATCGGTTAACAGTAACGCCGGGCATGTCATAACCCGCCCATCATCTTTGCGCACCTTCCCGCTGGCAAGGGATTTCAGGCGACGGCGATTGTCATTATGGACGAGATGGGTCCGCCGGGTGAGGGCATCTGGCCTACGTAAGTGGCGGATACGCACGCGTGGAGAGTTCGCACGTTCTAGGCCGGCAGAATGCGGGCGCTCCGACGCCCCACTCGCTCCACTCGCTCCACTCGCTCCTCACGCTCCTCACGCTCACCACGCTCCCACGACCACGTCCGACGCTCCACTCGCCGCTTGACACCTCGCTCCCGCAACCGAGGATGGCACCTATGAATTCTGTGAACATCATCGGAAGACTGGCCCGGGGCTGCGCGGGGATGGCTCTGCTGGGGCTGGGTTTGAGCGTGCCGGTCCGGGCTGCGGAGGCGCTGACGAAGCCGGCGAAGATCACATTCGACCCTGCAGGGACGCTCGTGGTGGATGGCGTGAAGCGATTCCCGCTCAATCTGACCATCGTGCCCGGGCCGGATGCCAAGGCCCCCAACGGCCGGCCCGCCTACGCGGAGTTCGCCGACTGCGGCGCGATGTTCATGCGGTCCGGCGGGCCGGCTTGGAATGATGAGACGATCGCACAGGAGAAAGCCATGCAGGCCGCCGCCGCCGCGGGCGGGATGCGCTGCTGCCCGTGGCTGGGGTGGGACCTGTCCAACTTCGACCCGGACGACAGGAAAGCCGCGTCGAAGCTGGAGAGAGTGATCAGCACCTTCAAGGACTCGCCGGGGATGGGCTTGTGGAAGGGAGCCGATGAGCCGGACTGGGGAAACTCGCATAACGCCAAGACCTCGACGCCGCAGCAGGTAGCGCACGTGGCGCAGATTCTCCACGAGCTTGACCCGGATCATCCGATCTGGCTGGTGCAGGCGCCGCGCGGAACCGTGGCCTCGCTGAAGCGCTACGATGCGGGGTGGGACGTGGGCGGCATTGACATCTACCCGGTGAGCTACCCGCCCGGCGTCCATTCCGAGGAGAAGAACAAGGAGCTGAGCATGGTGGGCGACTTCACCCGCATGATGAGACAGGTGGCGGGAGAGAAGCCGTTCTGGATGACGCTCCAGATCGCGTTCTCCGGCGTGGTCAAGCCGGGGCGCACGCTGCGTTTCCCCACATTTCCCGAGCAGCGCTTCATGGCCTACGAGGCGATCATCAACGGCGCCCGCGG
>JAPLUA010000027.1 GCA_026397855.1 Verrucomicrobiota bacterium
GAATTAAAGATGTAAAACTGTCGCCGACCCGGTCAGGCCGTGAACTCCTTCAGGTCCACACGCACTGGAGGGCTCATCGTCGCGGACAATGTGCAACTCTGCACATACACTCCCTTGACACTATGGGGTTTGGCTTTGACTACCGCCTCGATGACGGCACGAGCGTTTTCCTCGATCTGGATTGGGCTGAAGCTGGTCTTGCCGACCGGCACATGAATGTTGCCGGCCTTGTCAACCTTGAACTCCACGCGGCCCGCCTTGACCTCTTTCACTGCCTTCGCAGTGTCGTCAGTCACCGTACCGGTCTTCGGATTGGGCATCAACCCGCGCGGTCCGAGAACCTTGCCCAACTTGCGCACTTCGCCCATCGCCTCGGGTGTCGCGACGGCAACATCGAAATCAGACCACCCGTCCTGACATTTCTTGATCATGTCTTCAAACCCGACGTTCTCGGCACCGGCAGCCCTGGCCGCATCGGCCGCCGGACCGCTCTTGGCAAAGACAAGCACGCGGACCGTCTTCCCGCTTCCGTGCGGGAGGGGAACAGTTCCGCGCACCATCTGGTCGGATTGTTTTGGATCCACTCCCAGGCGGAAAGCGAGGTCAAGAGTCTCGTTAAATTTGGCTTTGGGAAACTTCGCCAGAACTTCTACGGCGGACTTGATCGGATACGACTTCTTTCCGTCCACTATTTCCAGCGCTTTTTTGTATCTCTTGCTTGGCATTTTTGTGTTTGCGGTGCTACTGAACCCTGAGCTAACAGGGCTCTCCCGCGATTGGTTTAGTCTAATTTGTCTTTCGTTTGCGATCTGTGCACCGCTTTGCTCATCGCCAATGCGGCAATCACAAAGATCACATCAATCACTCAACAACATCGATGCCCATGCTGCGGGCGGTGCCGGCGACAACGCGGAAGCCGGCCTCATCGGATGATGAATTCAAGTCCTTGCCCTTCAACTTGACGATCTCCATGATCTGCTTGCGAGTCACCTTGCCGACCTTGTCCTTGTTGGGCGTCTTGGACCCGGCGGTGATCCCGGCCGCCTTTTTGAGCAGAACGGAAGCAGGCGGCGACTTGGTGATAAAGCTGAAGGATTTGTCCGCATAAACCGTGATCACCACGGGAATAATCATCCCCGGCTGGTCCTTGGTCTTGGCGTTAAAATCCTTGCAGAACGCCATGATGTTTACACCGTGCTGGCCGAGCGCGGGGCCAACAGGAGGCGCAGGATTGGCCTGGCCGGCGGGTATTTGCAGCTTAATTTGTCCAGTAATCTTCTTTGCCATATCAAAAGTATCTCTGTTGACTTAAAAGGATATTCAAAACCAATCCGGGATTATTTTCTCCGAACGATTCGGTTTCCAGGCGACCGGCCTGTCACCCTTTCTCCACCTGCCAGTATTCGAGTTCGACCGGGGTATTGCGGCCAAAAATATTGACGGTTACCTTCAGCTTGCCCCTTTCCGGCTCGATCTCCTCGATGACCCCGCTGAAATTGAGGAATGGGCCGTTGTTGATCTTGACGGTCTCCCCTACGTCGAAGCTGACCTTCGGCTTTTCATGGTCTTCAGATGCTGAAATCTGAGTCTTGATGGACTCGACTTCATCCGCCGGCGTGGGCGTGGGCGGTTCGCCGCCGACAAATCCGATCACACCCTGTGTTTCCTTGATGAAATACCAAGGCTTCTCGATAATGCGACCGTCCTCATCGAGCAGCGCCATATCCACAAAAACATAGCCCGGCCAGAGCTTGCGGGTCGAAACCGTCTTCTTCTGGTTTCGCACTTCGACAACCTTCTCCATCGGGACCAGCACTTCCCTGATGTACTCGGTCATCTCCTCGGGCTTCACCCGCTTCTCAATGCTCTCTTTGACCCTCTGCTCCTGACCCGACAAGGTATGGATGACAAACCACTGGCTTCGCATGGTGCTAGAGTTTGAAGAACATGAATATGCGGAAGAATGCCTGATCAATCAGCACGACATAGCCTCCCAGAATTATGATGGAAATGGAAACGATCACCGTGGAGCCTTTCAACTCGTCCCAGGTTGGCCAGGTGCATTTGCGTAATTCCTCCCGGGTTTGCTGTACGTAGTCCGTCAATTGCGCAATGTAACCCTTGCGCCATAGCAGCACAAAGACCACACCGACAACCGCGCCCCAGATCCCGATTTTTATAAGATCATTCACAATATCAAACACCGTTTGGCGGAGAGGGAGGGATTCGAACCCCCGTCGGCCGTTAAACCGAAGCGGTTTTCAAGACCGCCGCAATAGACCACTCTGCCACCTCTCCGATCCCGCAATGCGGGATTTGGCAGGGCGGGAGGGACTCGAACCCCCAACCAACGGTTTTGGAGACCGCTACTCTACCAATTGAGCTACCGCCCTTCTGCCACGAAATCAAAACCCGAGTCGGCGAGCCTGGTTTTCGAACACAGTCCGAATTCCATAAGCTTCATCATGTCGCGCCCCAGGGCCTGGAGCAGCATGTTCCGGTTTCGGATCTTTGCCATTATATCTTGTTTGGTGGTTCGGACGCTGGGCAGCTAACACAGCCGTTGCTTCCAATCCAATCGCAACATGGCCGGGTTTCGCTGTCCGCCCGATTCCGCCTACACAAGCACTTCCGTCACGCGGCCGGCACCAATCGTGCGTCCGCCCTCGCGGATCGCAAAGCGCTGGCCTCTTTCCATCGCAACGGGGGCGATCACATTCACCTCAACAGAGACGTTATCTCCGGGCATAACCATTTCAACGCCGGCTGGCAAGGAAACCGTGCCCGTGACGTCGGTTGTGCGGAAATAGAACTGCGGACGATAGTTGGTGAAGAACGGCGTATGCCGGCCACCTTCTTCCTTCGAGAGCACATACACTTCCGCCTTGAAGCGGGTGTGCGGCGTAATGCTTCCGGGCTTGGCCAGAACCATCCCGCGCTCGACATCTTCCTTCTTGGTGCCGCGCAACAGCACGCCAACGTTGTCGCCAGCGTTTGCCGAATCCAGCAGCTTGCGGAACATTTCGATGTCCGTGGCCACGGTCTTGCGGGTGTCTTTCAAACCGACGATCTCGACGTCGTCCATGCGCTTCAGGACGCCACGTTCCACACGGCCGGTCACCACGGTGCCACGGCCTTCAATGTTGAACACGTCTTCAATGCACATCAAAAACGGCTTGTCCACTTCCCGCGGCGGAAGCGGAATGAATGCGTCAATGGCGTCCATAAGCTCCTGGATGGACTTCTCGCCATCGGGCTCGCCAGCGAGCGCCCTCTTGGACGCGCCTCGCACCACCGGGGTCTTGTCGCCGGGAAATTCGTATTTGCTCAAGAGGTCCCTGACCTCCATCTCGACCAGCTCCAGCAATTCCGGATCGTCCACCAGGTCAACCTTGTTCAGGAAGACGACGATCGCAGGCACGCCTACCTGACGGGCCAGAAGCACGTGCTCCTTGGTCTGCGGCATCGGGCCTTCCGAGGCGTCCACGACCAGGATTGCGCCATCCATCTGCGCGGCGCCGGTGATCATGTTCTTGATGAAGTCCGCGTGGCCCGGGCAGTCAATGTGGGCGTAGTGGCGCTTGTCGCTCTGGTACTCGACGTGGGAGACCGCGATCGTAACGGTCTTGTTCTCATCGCGCACCGTGCCGCCCTTGGTGATATCGGCGTAGGAGATCGGCGTGGCCAGTCCCTTCTTGGACTGGGTGTGCACAATCGCTGCGGTCAACGTGGACTTGCCATGATCAATGTGCCCAATTGTTCCGACGTTAACGTGCGGCTTTGTTCGTTGAAATTGCTCTTTTGCCATTGCTTGATCTCCTGATAAGTTGTTGTGTCTATTTTAAATGCTTTACGCTGCGTAATCTTACTACGTTTAAACCAATCAATACTTCAATCTGTTTATGGAGCCCATGATCAGGATTGAACTGATGACCTCGTCCTTACCAAGGACGCGCTCTACCATCTGAGCTACATGGGCGCTAGCCCTGAGTCTTTTCGGCTCCGGACAAACCGTATTATAATCCTGATACCAACAAAACGACAAAAAACCATCACCCCAGCCTTTCCCTTCCAATAGAAAAGACCAAGGGGCTACTGATTTTCGACTTTCTACTGCCCAATGACCGCGACAGAATAGGGAACGGCAAACCGCATGTCAACGGAGTTTTGCACTTTTTTTAAACTATTTTTAGGCATCACTCGCGCCTGCATAAGTTCCTATCCCCAGGAATCTTCCATGCTCCTTACCCCACCAGACTGGTTCTTTTGTGGTCCCGATTTTGCTTATCTGCGCTAGGCTCGCGGATGCGCGGCATCGTAGGCGCGCTTGAGCCGCTCCGTGGTCAGGTGCGTATAGACCTGCGTCGTGACCAGGTGCGCATGCCCCAGCAGTTCCTGCACGCTCCGGAGGTCGGCGCCGGCGTCCAGCAGGTGGGTTGCGTAGCTGTGCCGTAGCTTGTGGGGGGTCATCGATGGGTCCAGCCCGGCGATTGCCAAGTGTTTCTTCATGCGCAGTTGGATATGCTGCGGGGAAACCGCCGCGATCTTGTCAGCGCTCACCGTGAACACGGGAGAGTCGCCTTCCGGCAATCGGGGCAACAGGCTCCAGTAATAACGGATGGCGGCCAGCGCGGGGTCGCCGATCGGGATCAGGCGCTCCTTCTTGCCTTTGCCGCGCACGCGCACCTGGCGTTCGTTCCAATCAATATCTACCGCCTGCAACCCGCAAAGCTCGCTGATCCGCAGCCCGCACGAATAGATTGTCTCCAAGATGGCCACATCGCGCCGGCAGAGGATGGCTGCCTCCGGCTGGCCGGGGCTCCCGGCGTCGGGGGCTGGGAGCATCTTCAGCGGCGCAGCCAGCAAATCAACCATTTGTTGCACCGTCAGGAACTTCGGCAGCCGTTTGCCGACCTTGGGCAGCGCCAGGTTGCGAACCGGCGAGGTCTCCACCGCCCCCTGCCGCACGAGGAACCGGTAAAAGGTGCGCAATGCGCTGAACCGGAGTTGAATCGCCGCCCGGCCCAGCTCGTGGCGGCCCAGGAACCGCAGGTAGCTACGGAAATCATCCCGTTGCAACCCCTCCCATGCCGGCGGCTGCTGCCGTTCCCGCCGGTGCCAGTCTATGAACTCCCTCAAGGCGTGCCGGTAATTGCGATGCGTGTAGGCCGACGCGCCACGATCCGTGGCCAGGTGCTGGAGGAACCGGCCAACCAATGCGTCGCTGGCGGGCACCTGGGCTGGAGTCGGTTCGGCCATGCCTCATTCCACTCCTTCAATTCATTTGACCCGGTCAACCGCGATCATAGCCCTGGACGGCATCATCGCCGCGTTCTGGAAACTCAAAGACCACCTTGCCC
>JAPLUA010000598.1 GCA_026397855.1 Verrucomicrobiota bacterium
CACGGGCGGCTCATTGATCCGCACCACCCAGATCTGCACCGGAACGGACACCGGCTCCGCGCCGCGGTCGTCCTGCGACCTGGCGGTGAGCAGGTAGCGGCCCGGCCCCGGGTTGGTCCAGACCATTTCATAGACCATCTCCTGGCCCGGGGGAGGCGGCATGAGGAAGTAGCGCGTCTGCGCCCCGATCAGGTTGGTGCCTGCGTAGAATTCGATATGCGGCACATAGCCGTCCGGATCCACTGTAACCGCGCGCAGCGGAATGTTCACCGGTGCCGCAAAGGTCTGTCCTTCCAGGGGTTTGGTCAGTCTCACCACCGGCGGGAGGTTTGTCGGCGGCGGGTTGTCGGCAATGTAAACAACCGCCTCGCCTGGCGTGCCGACCTGGTAACACTCATAGGGCGGCGGATAGATGGCAACACAGATTGGCGATTCGATCCGCAGCACGACCGTTTCCACCGGCTCCAGCAGAGTGTCGGGCTGCGAGCAAACCACGACTCGCGTCGAAAGCTGGCCCGCAGGGATGACCACTGAAGCCGGGAGGCGCAGGTAATCCACACCGTTGCTGGCCGTGCCGGAAATCGAGAAATTCACGGTCAGGGGAACGTTGGTCCCGTAGCCGCGGGTGATGGTGAACTCGCCCGGATCCATGACCGCGAGCAGGCCTGGCTCAGAAGCGTGCGGATCGGTCGCCTGGACGGTGACGAACGGCGGCGGGGTCGGGCTTTTCACAACGATCTCCAACCGCGCGGAAACCGTTGCAGCCCCGTGGTTGTCGGTGGCCCTGGCGGTCAGCACGCAACTGCCCGGCGGCACATTGCTCCAGACAAGCTGGAACGGATTAACCGGGGATGCGCTGCTTGGATTGTTGGTTACGATGCCGAGCCGGTTCGTTCCGGCAAAGAACTCGACCGTCGCCACGTAATCCCCAGCGTCCGGATCCCCCGCCTGCGCGGCGATCCGGATATCCACCGGCGCGATAAACGCCGCCCCGTTGGTGGGGGCGACGATGTTTACCCACGGCGGCCGGTTCGTGGGCGCGGGATCGTTGTCATAGATGGAAACGACCGCGTTGCTGGGGCTGCCAATCAGATAGTTAATCGGTGGCATGGTGGGCGGATACACTAAGCGCGCCTCCACGGTTTCCACTCCCTCATACAGAACGTCATCAATCGGCCTGACGGGGATCTGGAGTTCGCGAACGCCGGCAGGGACCAGGATCCAGGTCGGGATGGCGGCGTAATCCAGGCCATTGGCCGCAGTGCCCCCGATTTGAAGGAACACGGAGAGTGCAAGGTTGGTCGAGCCCGCCCGGTTGAGGAGGAACATCCCGGTGTTCGCGCCCGGCTCGGAGGCCTCCGGGTCCGTCGCCCGGATGGTCACAACCGGCAGGGCGGCGTTGGATATGCCGGTGGATTGAGCGAGGCTGCGGTCAGCCGGTCCGGAAAGAAGGTATCCGGTCAACCAGGCACACATAGAGAACCTTGCAAGGCATGTCTTGATCTTCATAAACAAATGTCACGGAATTGCCTGACGTGCTTGCGTCAGGCTATCAGTTCAGTGCACCTTGTCAACGGAAATTGCCGGCTCGGAAGGGGAACGTGCGCATCTTGCCCTCCGGCAAAGCGATACCGGATCTCACGACTGCCTCGACAATCCGCCCGTCCGGGGCCTACAATCGCCACCAATGACCCTTTCGAATCAACCATTCGTCATCGCCGGGCGGTCCTTCCGCTCGCGCCTGATCCTCGGCACCGGCAAGTTTCCATCGCCGGAAGCAATGCGGGACGCGCTGGATGCGAGCGGCGCGGAAATGGTCACGGTCGCGCTGCGCCGGGCCGATTTGAGCGGGAAAAAGGATCCGTTTGCGAACATCCTCGAGTTCATAGACTCCTCGAAATACCTGCTGCTGCCCAACACGAGCGGAGCGATGAATGCCGAGGAAGCGGTGCGCCTGGCGCGCCTGGCGGTTGCCGCCGGCCTTCCGAAATGGGTGAAGCTCGAGATCCACCCCGACCCGCGCTACCTCCTGCCCGATCCCATCGAGACGCTTAAAGCGGCGGAAATCCTCGTGCGCGAGGGCTTCACCGTGCTGCCCTATATCAACGCGGACCCGGTCCTGGCCAAGCGGCTCCAGGAAGCCGGCACGGCCACGGTGATGCCGCTCGGCTCGCCGATCGGCTCCAACCGCGGCCTCCAGACGCGCGACCAGATCCGGATCATCATCGAGCAGGCCACCGTGCCGGTGGTGGTGGATGCGGGGATTGGCGTCCCCAGCCACGCGAGCGAGGCGATGGAGATCGGCGCGGACGCCGTCCTCGTCAATACGGCGATCGCCGTGGCCAGTGACCCGAACCGCATGGCGATGGCTTTCAAGATGGCGGTGGAAGCGGGCCGCGCGGCATTCGAGTCGGGGATGGCCGCGCCGCAGGAAAGCGCCAGCGCTACGAGCCCCTTGACTGCCTTCCTGGACTGACCCTAAAAACAGCAGTTGGAACCACGGATTTCGGATGACACGGGTAAAGAAGGGATGACGGTGCAAGGGGTGTTCACCTGGCGGGTGACCACGAAAGAGGCTCACGACCATGACGCAGCCCGTTCCCATCCGTGTGATCCGCCCCATCCGTGGTTTCTGAACTGCCGGATTTGGACTGACCGGCCCGGGCGGCATTCTTCCCGACCGGGGGATTGATTTTCCTACGTCTCTGCCGAAACCAGCTTGTCGGGCTTGGGGACGGTTGGGGGCGGATTGCGCGGTGACTTTTTGGGATCGTGGGCGCGGAAACGCTCGCGCAGCTTGAGCAGCGGCCGCTCGAGGCCGTAGAACGAGAGCAGCGCGGCGGCCATTGAGGAAAGCAACCACCCGGGGAAACCCATCCACCAGACCTGGCCGAGCCCGAAGACCGCCGGGTTGGTGCAGAAGATCATCTGCCAGATGTAGATCGAGTAGGAGAGAACGCCCAGCCGGCACATCCAGCCCCAGTTGAGGCAGCGGAAGGGGAAGGCGCCGGGGGTTATGACGCTCTGGAGCAGGAGCAGGGCGAAGCCGATGCCCTCGAGGCTGTGCCCGAGGGGAATGCTGACCACAGGGTAGATCTTTTTGTGGGTGGCGATGTAAGGCAGCGCAATCAGCAAAGCGCCGACCAGGGTGGGGAGCCAGGCGGGGAAGCGGCTCAACCACTGCCGGATGCTGGCCCAGCGGTGGGCCATGAGCAGGGCGCCGCCGCAGCCAATTGCCAGGGCGTCAAAATAGCGCGGGAAGGCGAACAGGCCAAACGCCCAGGCCAGTTGCCGCGGGTAGAATTGCCCCTCGGCAACAACCCGGAATATCGGGGCAATGACCATGCAGGCGGCCACGATTCGCAGGCCCCGCTGCCAGTTCCGGGTCAGGCCCAGCAGGATGAGCATCCCCGGCCAGATCAGGTAGAATTGCTCCTCGGTCGAGAGAGACCAGAGGTGGCCGGCGGTCCATGCCTTCTCATTCTGGATTTGCTGGCAGAAGTTGGCGGTAAATGTCAGGTCGCTGGCCCAGATGATGTTGCTCTGGTGGAAAGGGGTGGTGAGCTGCAACAGGAACAGAACCCCCAGGAAGGCGAAGTAAACCGGGAGTATCCGTATGGCCCGGCGGATGTAGAAGTTCGTGAGGTTGATCCCCCCGGTCTTCTGCTCCTCCTGGAGCAGCAGCCAGGTGATCAGCAGCCCGCTGATGGTGAAGAAGAAGCGGACTCCCAGGTCCCCGGCGAAGAACCACAGCCAGCTATGCTTGAGATACTCCGGGAAACCGTGGACCACCTTGCAGTGTCCGCCCAGGACCATGATGATGCTGACGGCCCGCCAACCGTCCAGGGATGGTATCCGGCTGCCCAGCTGCTTAAGCCCGTTTTGCTCTGTTTGATTCATAAATAGTCGCAGACTCTCCGGCTTTCGATGCGGTTATTGGGATATGGGATTGCTCACGCCCACGCCCCCGAACGATTTGTCCACGGCGTGACCGCCTTCGTTGGCGGCGACGGTGCGGACAAAGATGTCGGTGATGAGCTTGGCGTAGCGGTCCAGGGTGCGATAGGGACTGAAGGGGACGTAAACGATGTCGCGCGGCTCCAGGTGCACGTCGGGCACGCGCCCGTTGAGGATGGCCTTGAAGTCCACGACGGCGATTTGGGGATTGGAAAGCGAGCCCCGCACAATGGCCACGTGCGAAAGCTGGGCCTGGGGCTGCGCGCCCAGCGCTTTGGCTATGGCGGCGATGAGGCCCATGTCGTCCACGTAGCCGATCGGGCGGGGGCCGTTCACCGCGCCAAGGACGTAAACCTCGGAGGACAGGGAGGAGGGCAGGTAGATGAAATCGTCCGGCTGGAGATAGATATTCTGGGCCGTGTCGCCGCCGCGGAGGAGCTTTTGAAAGTTCACCGGCAGCATCTCGCCGCCGCGGATGATGAAGCTGTGGTTGAGGTCGGCGAGCTCCTCCGTTGTCCCGCCGAAGCGCGAGGTGAAGAGGCCGCCCGCGCGCGAGACGGCCTCGATCACCGTCATCGGGCCGGTGAGGGGGTAGATGCCGGATCTATTGAGGCGGCCCAGGACCCACACCCGCTTGCTTTGGACGCCCGTCAGCGTGACCGAGACCTGGGGCTTTACGTAATACTTGCCCAGCTCCTGCTCCAGCAAATTCCGGGTCTCCGCCAGCGTCAGGCCCCACACGTCGAGGCCGGGCAACAGGTCGTAATATATTTTCCCGTCCGGGCCGACGAACGCGGCGGCGCGGGTTCCGGGGATTTGCAGGACCTCCAGGTCCAGCCGGTCGCCGGGGCCGAGGCGAAACGGATCGGTAGGGGGCTTAAGCCATTCGGGCTTGATCACGTTGGTGACCGCGTTGGAGAAGAGATTGGTCGAGCCGGCCTTGACGCTGCCAGGCCGGCCGGCGCGGATGTCGAACGCGGGGCCGGTGGTTCTGCAGCCGGCCACGAGCGCCAGCAGGCAGGCCGCCGCGGCAAGCCGGGGCAGCCAGCCAAAGGTCCAAAGCGTTTCCGGGGTCTTCATGTGCGGTCCCTACTTGATGTTCGGGATGATCGGGCTGGTGATGATCGCCCCCACATTGCCCCCGGTCCAGATCGTGACCATGGTGGAGATAAAGGCTGTCGCCGCCGAGTTGGCGAGATCCTCCGCGCGCGACCACGGCTGGGTCGAGACATAGACGATATCGCGGGGCTCGAGGCGGAAATCGGGCGCTTTGCCGGCAATGATGTCCTTCATATTCACCACGAACCGCTGCGGCTTGTCCAGCCCCCCGCGCACCACGAGGACCCGCTGCTGGTAGGCCCCATCGGTAAAGCCGCCGGCCAGGGTGACCGCCCCCAGCACGCTCTTGTCCATCGAGAGGCCCTGCGGGCCCGACGCCTTGACGGCGCCGAGCACGTAGATCTCGTTCGCGATTGCCGAGGGGAAGTAGAGGTAGTCGTCAGGCTCGATCAGGATGTTCTGCGAGAGATCGCCCTGCCGGAAGAGCTTGTCGAAATCCACGGCCACGCGTTTCCGGTTGCGGATGAGGAAGCTGCGGGGCAGATCGGCCATCTCGACCGTGTTCTGCTCGAACAGGCCCGTCTCCAACCCGCCCGCCTCCGCGATGGCCTCGATGACCGTCAAGGGCCGCTGCAAGGCATAGGAGCCCTTGTTGACGACTTTACCCAGGATAAAGAACTTTTTGCTGCGGAGCTCGCCAGGCGTCACGATGACGAGCGGTTTGCGGTAGTATTTCGCCAGCTCCGCCGCCACCGCGCCGCGCAGCTCGTCTATGGTCAGGCCGGCGGCCATCACGCCTTGCGCCTGCAGGTAGGTCACCCGGCCGTCCGGCCCGATGAG
>JAPLUA010000629.1 GCA_026397855.1 Verrucomicrobiota bacterium
CCGCGGTGAAGATGAATGTGCACCTGGCCTCGCCCGACCTGCTGGTCTTCTTCGCCGGCCTGATGCTGACGGCGGTGCTGCACGTCCGCAAGGTGCGCGGCTCGATCCTGTGGGGCATCCTGGGGGCGACCGCGCTGGCAGTGACGTTCAAGCTGGCCCTGCCGCACCTGCCCCTTTCCCTCACCGCCACGCCGGAGTTCTCGGAGTCCGTGCTGGTGCGGCGTTTTGAGCTGGCCAGGGGCATTGTGGCGGCGCCCCCGTCGCTGGCGCCCACATTCCTGCGGATGGACCTGGTCCACGCGGTCACGCCGCACATGCTGCCGTTCATCTTCGTGTTCCTCTTCATGCTGGTCTTTGACGCCATCGGAACGCTGATCGGCGTGTGCGAGCAGGCTGGTTTCATGCGGGACAACCAGCTCCCGCGCGCGAAGCAGGCGATGCTCTCCGACGCCATCGGAACGGTCGCCGGGGCGGCGCTTGGCACCAGCACCGTGACCAGCTTCATCGAAAGCGCCGCCGGGGTGGAGCAGGGCGGGCGCACGGGGTTGACCGGGCTGGTCGTGGCGGGGCTCTTCCTGCTGGCCCTATTCTTCAGCCCGCTGATTGCCATGGTGGGCAGCTACCCGCCCATTACGGCCCCCGCGCTGGTGATCGTCGGCGCGATGATGATCCAGAACGTGCAGAAGATTGACTGGCGCGATTACAGCGAGTCGGTGCCCGCGTTCCTGACGATGATCGGGATACCGCTCTCCTACTCGATTGCCGACGGCCTGGCGCTGGGCTTCATCAGCTACCCCGTCATCAAGCTGTTCAGCGGCAAAGGGCGGGACATTGTCTGGCTGACCTATCCGCTGGCCATCGTGCTGATGGTCTATTTCATCTTTGTCCGCGGCCGGATGTAGCGGGCCCGAGTGCGGATCACCGGGCCCGGCAAGCCAGGCCCGATAACGGGCATTAGAGCGATTTGTTACATTCCGGGGGTCCCCACATACCACCCGACCCCCTCAAGGCCCCGCAGCGGGCTCCTGGAGCGTTCCCGGGGGCATTCCAGGCCTCCTCCCCAACCCCTGTTTCAGTCCGCACAACTCTGTCCGCCCGTGTTCCGCAGTTCATCCCTCCAGCTCCCGGCTGCCACTCTGCCCTGTTACGTAACAGACACCGGCGGCATTGGAAGGGTGGTGCAAGCGTGACGCAAGCGTGATTCAACGGTAGTGCGCGTCGCCTTTTCCTATGGGCGAAGACAACCTGACCAAGGCAATGGCATTCGTTACCCACCAACACCCCAAACTGTGAAAAGCCCTTCATGCATACGCGCTGTTCGCTCCGCCGTCGGTTCATCAATCGCCTTGACCGTCCGCAAAATCCCGTTAGGATGTCTCCAACACAAACAATAGATTACGACATATATGGCAATTATTAATTTTGGCGGAACCAAAGAAGAAGTCATCACTCGCAAAGAGTTTTCGATGGCCAGGGCGCGCAAGGTGCTGAAGGGCGAAACCATCGCCATCATCGGCTACGGCGTGCAAGGGCCGGCCCAGTCGCTGAACCTGCGCGACAACGGGTTCAAGGTCATTATCGGGCAGGCCAGCTCCTTCAAGCGCGATTGGGACCGCGCGGTGGCTGACGGCTGGGTGCCGGGCAAGACCCTGTTCGAAATTGACGAGGCGGTGCGCCGCGGCACGATCATCCAGATGCTCGTCTCGGATGCCGCCCAGCGCGCGATCTGGCCGCTGGTCAAAAAGAACCTCAAGCCCGGCGATGCGCTCTATTTCTCGCACGGCTTCTCCATCGCCTACCAGAAGCAG
>JAPLUA010000514.1 GCA_026397855.1 Verrucomicrobiota bacterium
AGGCTAGGATTTGACACCCTCTCATCCCTCCGGAATGATTCGGCCGGAGTTGCTGATGCTGGAGGCATCCCAGCCATTAGCCGATGGTTGAGCGAGGCACGAGCGACACCACCGGTAACCCGATTCAACATCCCAGGCACCCCGGCAGGGGGTGCCAGCCTTCTCCTCACTGGTACCTGCCGGGGTGCAATCCGCATCACCCTCTGATCCGGTGGTGTCGCTTCGCTCAGCCACCGGCTACAGGCTCGTCCCTCCGGGACAAAGGCTTGGCCTGGCTCTGCTGGTCTTCACCCGAAGCAAATCCTAGCGATATTGGACTGCAAGTCTGCGTTACGTCACAGCAGGCGGGGTCAGGGGCAGTCAGGCTCGGTGTCGGGCAGATTTTGATTCTTTGACTTTCTTCTTGTAATGATCCGGTTGGGTGGTAGAAGAATAGCCCAAGACAACTCAACAACAAAGGGCACTGCCCGCGGGTGGTGTTCGCGAAAACCAAAACGGATAATCCCGGTATGAAACTGAGAACCTCTGCCTCCTCTCGTCCTTGCCTGCAGGCATGGATATTGGCCCTCGCCCTCACGCCCCTGGTCGGCCACATCGCCCGGGCGGTGCCCTATGCCTCGTGTATCACGAATACCGCGGGAACCGTCAGCTACATCCTCAACGAGGATGCCGACAACGTGAAGGTCCTCTTCGATGGGTTGACCGTCACCAATAACCTCGGCGCCCAGGTCAAGGGGTTGCACGGCTTCAGCCTGGGGGCGCACGCCGACTATGCGATTTACGTTTCAAGGAACACCCCGGCAGGCTGGACCAAGACCAGCGCCGATACCAACCCCCTCCTGCTGTTCAACGTCGGCCGGGGCATCACGGTGAACGCGTCCCCCAAGGATGCCCACACCTTCGGCCGCATTTACATTGTGAACAGCGCGGCCAACGGCGGCACGGTCAGCAACCCGGGCGCCGGAATCAGCCGCACGCTCGGCGGCAAAGGGCTGTATGTGCTTAATGCCGACCAGAGCGATTGCTTTGGCAAGGGAGCGGCCGCGATCGTCAACGGCATGACGCAGACCACCAGCACGAGCGATCCCTGGAAGCCGGGCTGGGGCCGGGACGACCACCTGCTCTACGTCAATTCCTTTGCCAACGCCACCGCGGGCACGTGGGTTATGGATGCCGACCTGACCACCTGCGCCAATGCCATCTACAACGTCGGCATCACCGGCGGCTACCACTACGACCCCGCCAATACCCCGATCGTTCACGGCACGCTCGCCGACGGCACCCTGACCTTGTGGAACGTCGAAGGATCGCGCCCGAGCGCCTTAAACAAAGTTGCCCGCTGGGATATCGGGAGCGGCCCCCTGAACGGGACGGTTACTCCCGCCCTCCTGGGGTGGTGCGACCACCGTCCTGCCAACCTCGGCTCCGCCGGCCTCAATACGGACATCGAGGTGCTTGACGACGGGAAAATCATCACCTCGCTCAATCGCGCCGCCGGCACCGACACCGCCAGCATCCAGGTCTTCGATACCGACGGCGTGACGGTGCTCTGGGATTCGCTGAGCAAGGGCGGCAGCCCCGACCCGCTCCGCCTCACTCGCGCTATCGCGCTGGCGCCGGATGGCAAGACGCTCGCCATGGTTCGCGACGGCGGTTCCGTGATGTTCGTCACCTTGACGAATGGCATCCCGGACCTGAGCTCGTTCAACGTGTTTACAAACGGGGAGACCACGCTGGTCGGGGGCGGCACGACGGGCGGTTCGGCGCGCGATATCGCCTACGATGCCGCGGGCAACCTCTACCTCATTGGCGGCACGAACAACACCTACTCCCT
>JAPLUA010000165.1 GCA_026397855.1 Verrucomicrobiota bacterium
TACTACCGTTGGAACACCCTTGCGCCACCCATCCAATGCCTCAGGGCTCGGATTTGTAACGCTACAAGGTGGCAGCCGGGAGCGGGAGAGATTAACTGCGGAGCACGGGCGGGCAGAATCATGCGGACTGAAACGGGGGTTGGGGAGGAGGCCTGGAATGCCCCGGGAACGGGCCTGGAGCCCGATAAGGGACATCGAGGGGGCAGGCTGGTATGTGGGGACCCCCGGAATGTAACAAATCGCTCTAATGCCCGTTATCCGGCCTGGCCTGGCAAATCAACGGCCAAGGCGTCCTGGCCGGCTGCATGTCCCGCAGATTGTTACAGATTGTTCTTGCATGCTGCAGCGGGAGGTGTAAAAGAGTCCCAAATGAGGAAGATAAAGGATTGCTTTCCCTGGTTACGGTAATACTGATGGTTAACTCGAAGCTCTTATGGAACAGGATATTCGTCCGACTATCTGGGAGCAGGCGCAAGCCAAGGGAGTAACGCGCCGGGACTTCCTCAGCGCCTGCGCTTGGATGACGGCCTTGCTCGGTCTGCCCGCGAGCGCTGTCTCGCAGATCACCAAAGCCCTCGAAACCAAGCCGCGCCTGCCGGTGGTCTGGTTCCACTTCCAGGAATGCACCTGCTGCTCGGAGTCGTTCATACGCTCCTCGCACCCGCAGGTGGCGGACATCATTCTGGACAAGATCTCGCTCGATTACACCGAGACGCTGCAAGCGGCCGCCGGCAAGCAGGCGGAGGAGGCGCTGCACGAGACCATGACCAAGCATAAGGGCAATTACCTGATGCTGGTGGAAGGCTCCGTGCCCACCGCGGATGGCGGGATCTACTGCTGCATCGGCGGCCGGACCGCGCTGGACATCCTGACCGAGGCGGCCGCGGGGGCCAAGGCGGTAGTCTGCTGGGGCAGTTGCGCCTCGAACGGCTGTGTCCAGGCCGCCAACCCCAATCCCACCCGGGCCACCCCGATCCACGAGCTGCTCACGGGCGTGCCGATCATCAAGGTCCCCGGCTGCCCGCCGATCGCCGAGGTGATGACCGGAACCATCGTGCACCTCCTGGCCTTTGACCGCATCCCGCAGCTCGACGGCCTGGGCCGGCCCAAGGCCTTCTACTCACGCCGGGTCCATGACACCTGCTATCGCCGGCCCAACTATGATGCCGGGCTGTTCGTCAACTCCTTCGACGATGAGAACGCCCGGCGCGGCTATTGCCTGTACAAGATGGGGTGCCGCGGCCCGGTGACCTACAACGCATGCGGCGTGACGCGCTGGAACAACGGGGTGAGCTTCCCGATTCAATCGGGCCACGGCTGCATTGGCTGCAGCGAGGCGCATTTCTGGGATAACGGCCCGTTCTACCAGCATCTGCCGTCTTTCCCCGGGTTCGGCATCGAAACCACGGCCGACAAGGTGGGCGTGGCCGCCGGGGCGGCGACCCTCGTGGGCGTGGCCGCTCACGCGGTGGTGACCAATGTTCGCAAACGGCACCTCATCAAGGAGGAGATGGAAGCCAGCGAAGACGTGAAAGATGCCCGCGCGGAGCAGGGCGGTGAGTAGAAAGGAAAACGAGTATGGCAGCCAAACGCATTGTCATTGATCCCGTCACCCGCATCGAAGGGCACCTGCGCATTGAAATCGAGGTGCAGGATGGGAAGGTAAAAGAGGCCTTCAGCTCCGGCACCATGGTACGCGGGCTGGAGATTATCCTCAAAGGGCGCGACCCGCGTGACGCGTGGGCGTTTGCGGAGCGGACCTGCGGCGTCTGCACCACCGTCCATGCGCTGGCGTCGGTCCGCTCGGTCGAGGATGCTCTGGGCATTGTGATCCCGCCCAATGCGGAGCTGGTGCGCAACCTCATGTTTTGCGCGCAATACATGCAGGACCACGTGGTGCATTTCTATCACCTGCACGCGCTGGACTGGGTGGATATTGTCAGCGCGCTCAAAGCCGACCCGGCCAAGACTGCGGAAATCGCGCGCAGCATCTCGAACTGGCCGAAGTCTTCGCCGAACTACTTCTCGGACGTGCAGAAGCGGATCGCCGCGTTCGTGCAGAGCGGCCAGCTGGGGATTTTCGCGAACGGATACTGGGGCCACCCGGCCATGAAACTGCCGGCGGAGGTCAACCTGCTGGCGGTGGCGCACTATATCGAAGCGCTGGATTGGCAGAAGGAGATTGTGAAGGTCCATACGATCTTCGGCGGGAAGAACCCGCATCCGAACTACCTGGTGGGCGGAGCCCCGTGCTCGATCAATCTCGACGAAGCCAACGCGATCAATGCCGAGCGCCTGGCTTATGTGGGGAAGCTGATCGAGGATGCCAGGACATTTGTCGAGCAGGTCTATATCCCGGACCTGCTGGCGATCGCCTCGTTCTACAAGGACTGGGGTGCCATCGGTGGCGGGCTGACCAACTACATGGCGTATGGCGATCTGCCGACCCACGGGTTCGGGGATCCCAGCAAGTTCAAGTTCCCGCGCGGGGTGATCCTGGGCCGGGACCTGGGCAAGGTTTATCCGGTGGACGGGCATGATCCGCGCCAGATCCAGGAATCAATCCCCCACTCGTGGTACCAGTATTCCGATGGAGATGCCGCAGCGCGGCATCCGTGGGATGGCGAGACCAAGTTCAATTACACCGGCCCCAAGCCGCCCTACGACCAGCTCAACGTGGACGGCAAGTATTCGTGGCTCAAGACGCCGCGCTGGAATGGCCACCCGATGGAGGTCGGGCCGCTGGCGCGGCTGCTGGTCGGCTACGCCTCTGGCCGGCAGGACATCAAAGACGTGGTGGACATGGTCCTCAAGAAGCTGGACGTGCCGGTGGCGGCGCTCTTCTCGACCCTGGGGCGCACGGCGGCGCGCGGGATCGAGACGCTGCTGGTCGCCGGCTGGGCAAAGGAGTTTTACGGCGACCTGCTGGCGAACATCAAGAACGGCGACACGCGGATGGTCAACAACGAGAAATGGGAGCCCGCCACCTGGCCGGCCAAGGCCCGGGGCGTGGGCCTGACCGAGGCACCGCGCGGCGCGCTGGCCCACTGGATTGTCATCGAGAACCAGAAGATTGCCAACTACCAGCTCGTGGTGCCCTCGACCTGGAACGCTTCGCCGCGGGATGCCAAAGGCCAGCTTTCAGCCTACGAGTCATCCCTGGTGGGCACGCCGATCGCCGACCCGGAGCGGCCGCTGGAGGTGTTGCGCACCATCCATTCGTTCGACCCGTGCCTGGCCTGTGCCGTGCATCTCTACGACGAGCAGGGCCGGACACTGAACCGCATCACCGTCGGCTAGGCGAGGGAGGCGCTATGCAAAAAACGACCCTGGGGCGGGTGTACGTGTGGGAAATCCCCGTCCGGCTTTATCACTGGCTCAACGCGTTGTGCATCCTGGTGCTGTCGGTGACCGGCTATCTCATCGGTCAGCCGCTGGCAATCCAGCAGGCCTCCGAGGCCTCTTTTTCCTACTGGTTCGGCACGGTCCGCTTCATTCACTTCGTGGCGGCCTACGTGTTCTTCTTCAACTTCGTGTTCCGGATCTACTGGGGCTTCGCGGGGAATCGCTATGCGAGCTGGAAGAACTTCATCATCTACCGCAAGGGGCAGGTCAGGGAAATCAAGGACGTGCTGGCGGTGGATATCCTGCAGGCGGAAAACAAGCCGATCGAGACCATTGGCCACAATGCCCTGGCGGGCTTCACGTATTTCCTGACATTCCTGGCGTTCCTGTTCCAGTCGGTGACCGGCTTCGGGCTCTACGCTGCCATGAGCAAGTCGTGGTTCCCGCACCTGTTCGCCTGGATTGTGCCGCTGATGGGCGGCGACTTCGCCGTGCGCCAGTGGCATCACCTATTCATGTGGTTCTTCATCCTCTTCTCGATCGTCCACGTTTACCTGGTCTTTTACCACGACTATGTGGAAGGCCGGGGTGAAATCTCCTCCATGGGCGGCGGTTGGAAGTTTATCGAGAAGGAGCATCACCCGCTCAAGAAAAAGGAATGAAACGGCCGCTGGTCCTGGGAATCGGCAACTTGTTGATGGGGGACGAGGGGATCGGGGTCGCGGCCATACGCCACCTGGAGCAGACCGGGGTGGCAAGCGGGGCCGACCTGTTGGATGGCGGCACCGGCGGATTTCATCTCCTGGGACTATTCCGCGATTACCGGCATGTGATCCTGATTGACGCCGCCGCCGATGGCAAGCCCCCGGGCACGGTGTCGCTCATCAAGCCCCGGTTTGCCACCGACTTCCCTCCCACCCTGACGGCCCACGACATCGGGCTGAAGGATCTGATCGAGTCGGCGGCGTTGCTGGGGGATTTGCCGAATGTGGACTTGATCACCATTTCCATAGGGGAGCTTTCGGCCATGAGCCTGGAGCTTTCCGCACCGGTTAAGGGGGCGCTGCCTGGGGATGTAACAAAGGGCGCCAGCTGCCCGGATCTATGCCTGAAGACACTAATAACAAAAGGGGCCGCCCACTCCCGTCCCGCCCCCTCCGGAGGACTGCCGCCATCATCGCGCTGGTCGCGCTGCCGATCCTGGCGCTGACGGCGGGGTGCCGCTCGTCCAAGTCGGCGGTATCCAACCGGATGGCCTCGATCGTGGTTACCAATCAGTCGTCGGAACAGATCGAAGGTGCCATCCAGGTCGTGTTCAAGATCCACACCTACGAGGAAACCAAGGGCGAGGAGGACGAAGTGGTCTTTCAGAAGCCGGGCTCGTTCATGAACGGCATGATTTATGGCGACTGGTACAGCGGCGGAGTATGGGAGCGGATCAAGATCTACCAGCGCGAGTTGGACCCCGCACGGACGGTTGTCGAGTGCGACGGCTACATGGTCCAGGAGCATGACGACCCCATGTTCCAGAAGGAAAAGAGGCAGTATAAGACCAAGAAAGGGCACCTCCAGAAGCTCCTGGAAGAAGTGGCCGGCGAACTCAAAACCCCCACGGACAAAGCGTCTCCGCCCCGGTCCCAATAGGCGATTCGGCCGCACGGAGGAACTGCGGGCGCAACTCACTTTGGACTTTGCTCGGGGGGCGGCACCTTTCATATTCTCCGCATGGCAAACGACACCCTGCTTCAACTGGAACTGCCCGGCATCCGCAAACTCAAGAGCGGCAAGGTCCGCGAAATCTTCGACCTGGGCGACCGCCTGCTGTTTGTGGCCACGGACCGCATCTCGGCGTTCGACGTCATCATGCCCAACGGCATCCCGCGCAAGGGGGAGGTGCTCACACAGATTTCATACTTCTGGTTCGGTCAATTCGAGGCCTTTCAGCCACACCACCTCATCTCACGCGCCGGCGATCCCTTGCCCCCCAGCCTCCAGCCCTACGCCCCCCAACTCGCGCGCCGGAGCATGATCGTGAAGAAGGCGCAGCCGCTCGCCATCGAATGCGTCGTGCGCGGCTACCTCGCCGGCTCGGGCTGGAAGGAATACCGCGAGCGGCAAACGGTCTGCGGCATCCGGCTGCCAGCGGGCCTGAAAGAGTCGTCGGAGCTGCCCGAGCCCATCTTCACACCGGCAACGAAAGCGGAGTCCGGCCATGACGAGAACATCTCCTTCGAGCAGGCCGCGGGGCTGGTCGGCGGCGACATTGCCGAGCAGGCGCGGGCGGCGAGCCTCAGAGCTTACAACTTCGCCCGCGATTACGCCCGCCAAAGGGGCATCATCATCGCCGACACGAAGTTCGAGTTCGGGATGCTCGACGGCGAGCTCATCCTGATTGACGAAGTCCTGACGCCCGATTCCTCCCGGTTCTGGCCCGCGGATCAGTATCAGCCCGGCAAAGGCCAGGCGAGCTTCGACAAGCAATTCGTCCGCGATTACCTTGAAACGCTCGACTGGAACAAAACCCCGCCCGGCCCCATGCTCCCTGCGGACGTGATTGCAAAGTCGCAGGCGAAATACCTGGAAGCCTACGAGCGGCTGACGGGAACGGCGCTCTCGGGGGTGGGCGGTTAAGCTCGACCCGGCATGGACCGGTTAACTTTCATTTCCCAAATCCAAAGCCAGAGGTAGATTCTTGCTATATGACAACGATGGCGATTGAGAGACGCGTGCTCGGGTGGACTACCAGACAAAAGGTCGCCTTGGCGGAGAAGTTGCTCGCCAGTGTGGAGGATTTTGCCGGTTCAGACATTGCGCAAGCATGGGACATCGAGATCGGCCGCCGCACCAGGGAGATTGAAGCCGGCGAGGCAGTCGGCCTCCCTGCCGAGGAAGTTCTTGCCCAGGCTCGAAACACACTGCGTGAAACGCGTCGTCTATCACAGGCTCGCCGCGGGCGAGCTGATTAGCTCGGCCAGATTCTATGAGGAACGACACCCCCTCCTGGGAGAGGAGTTCCTTGCCGAGGTGGAACTGACTCTCAAGGCGGTTCAGAAACAGCCCGAATCGGGGAGGCTGGAGAAGCACGACACTCGAAGCTATCGAGTCCACCGATTCCCGTTCCATGTCATCTATCAAATCCAACCAGACCGTTTCTGGGTCGTCGCCATTGCCCACCTGAGCCGTCAACCTGGTTATTGGGCAAGACGCGCACTCTAGAATGCAAACCCTCGTCGAAGATTTCCTCCAATACCTCCGGCACGAGCGCGGGCAGGCCGAGCACACGCAGAGAACTTATGCCGCGCTGCTCGGCAAGTTTGTGGCCTGGGCCGGAGAGCAGGGTTTGACCGACTGGAAATCCGTGGAGCTGCGGCACCTGATGCAGTTCCTGGAGCACGAGCGCAAGCGGGCGCTGGCCAACCAGCCCAAGGAATCCACGCGCCGCCTCAGCAGCGAAAGCGTGTACCTGGAAATCGCCGCCCTGCGCGCGCTCTTCCGGTTCGCCGAAGCGGAGAAGCTGCTGCCGGCCGACGTCGCGGAGCACCTCTCGCTGCCACGCCGATGGAAGCGTCTGCCCAAGGCTCTCACGAACGTGGAAATCGAGATGCTGCTGGCCCCGGAAACCCCCGAGACCCCGCACAACCTCTGCGACCAAGCCGTGCTGGAGCTGGCTTACGCCTCGGGCCTGCGGCTGGCCGAGCTGCGCGGGGCGCGCCTCGAGCATCTCCACCTGGACGCCGGGTTCATCAATGTCATCGGCAAAGGCAACAAGGAACGGGTCGTTCCGCTGGGCCGCAAGGCGGTGGAAGCCTTAAGGCGCTACCTTGACATCGCCCGCCCCAAGCTTGTGCGCCCGCGCTCGACGGCCAGCATCTTCCTCACCAAACGCGGCACGCCCTTCGCGCCGGTGACGCTCTGGCTGCGGCTCAAGCAGCGGGCGCGCCGCACCGGCATCGCCCGCAACGTGACCCCGCACATGCTTCGGCACAGCTTCGCGACGCATCTGCTGGAGCACGGAGCCGACTTGCGCGTCATCCAGGAATTGCTCGGCCATGCCAGCATCGCCACGACGGAGGTCTATACGCACGTGACCGGCACCCGCCTGCGCGAGGTGCACCGCAAGTACCATCCCCGGCCTTAACCCATCGCGTTGAGGGCCTTGCGGATGGAGCCGATCACTTTGCGCTGCACTGACAGGGGCTTGCCGGAAATGCGGGCACCTGCCGCGGCTGAATGGCCTCCCCCGCCGAACTGGGCGGCGATCTCATTGACGTTCACCTTGTCGCTTTTCGAGCGCAGGCTGATTCGTGTCAAGCCGGGCTCGACTTCCTCAAAGACGCAAGCCACCACGACCGGGGCGATGGCGCGGATATGGTCAATCAGGCCCTCGGTGTCGCAGCGATCGGCCCCCACACGATCGAAGTCGGCTTTCTTCAGCCAGAAATAGGCGATCCGGTTCTGGTGGGTCAGGCGGTAATGGCTGTAAACGTGCCGGAGCAATCCCATCCGCGAGAGGGGATAAGACTGATAGACCTCGTCGCAAATCTTTTCCAGGTCAGCCCCCCGGCGCACCAGTTCACCCGCAACGTGGTAGGTGCCCGGCTGCGTGGTGGGGTACTGAAAAGACCCCGTATCGGTCGAAACAGCGGTAAAAAGGCAATTGGCAATCTGCCGGGTGATGGGCCACCTGGCAATCTTCAGCAGCCGGAAAATCAGCTCACCCGTCGAGGGCTCGCGCGCCGAAACCCAGTTGAGGTCCGCTTAGCGCGTATTGCTCTCGTGATGATCAATGTTGATGAACAGCTTGCGGTTGGCGACGCACTTGGCCACGGCGCCCACGCGATCCAGGCTGGCTGCATCGGTGGCTATCACGCAATCGAACTCGAGGCCGGGCTTGGGCTTCTGAATCAAGCGGTCCGGATCGAGGAACCGGTATTTGTCGGGGATCGAATCCTCATTCCAGCAGATCACCCGCTTCCCCAGGCCCTGCAGGGCCAGTGCCAGGCCGACCTGAGATCCGACGCAATCCCCATCCGGGCGAATATGGCTGATGATGCAGAAGGTTCGGCTCTGCAGAATGCCATCTATGATACGGTCAATGATCTTTGGGTGTGTCTTCACCTTGCTGTTCGTCGCTTGCTGGCAGCGTTTTGTCGAGTTCCTCGATGATCTGCATCACCCGGTTGCCGCGGACAATCGAATCATCTACCAGGAACCGGAGGGTGGGGGTGTATTTCAAAACCACCGCCCTGCCCACAAGGCCCTGGATGCGCTTGCGATTGGAGGTCAGCAGGCTCATGCCTTGCTTCTTCTGGTCCGCGTTGCCGAGAATGCTGATGAATACCAGCGCGGAATGTAAATCGCCGGATACATCCACGTCGTTCACGGTGATCAAGCCAGCTTCCGTCACGTCAAATTCACGGCGGATGGCCTCGCCGATCTCGCGCTTCAATAGCTCGCGGACGCGTTGCAGTCTGAGGGAGGGCATTGTCTTTGGGTTGGACCGTTGAAGCCCGGCGGTCGTTGCCGCGTTGCCGGGCCTCAGCCCGGCAGCGCGGCCGTTTCACTGCCGCAGGGGTGTTTCACAGCTTCTGCGCGATCTTCTCCATCATGTAGCACTCGATGAAATCGCCGACCTGGAACTCGGAGAACCCATCCACGCGGATGCCGCACTCCATGCCGGCGCGCACCTCGTTGACCTCGTCCTGGAAACGGCGCAGGGACTGGGCGATGCCCTCGTAGATGATTTCCTTGCGGCGGCGGACACGGACCTTGCCTTTGACAATGCGGCCGCTGGCAACCATGCAGCCGGCAACCGGGGCACCTTTGGACAGCTGAAACACCTTGCGCACCTCGGCCGACCCGACGGTGATATCCTTGAGCAGGGGCTCCAGGAGGCCGGCCATGGCTTCTTTGACCTGGTCAATCAGCTCGTAAATAATGGCATAGAGCTTGATCTGCACCCCTTCATGCTTGGCCTTGTCGGCCACGCCGCTGTCAATCCGGGTGTGAAAACCCAGGATGACCGCGTCGGACGCCGAGGCCAGCGCGACGTCGGATTCGGTAATCGTGCCCACGGCGCTGTGGATGACATCCAGGCTGACCTTCTCCGACTCGATCTTCTTGAGCGCGTCCACAATGGCTTCCACGGAGCCCTGGGTGTCGGCTTTCACGACAACCTTGAGCACCTTGGAGGTGGTGGAGGCAAGGCGGTCGAAGAGATTTTCCAGCGTGACCTTGGCCCGGGTGGTCTCCTGTCCGAGTGTCCGGGCTGCCTGCGCCCGCTGGCCGGCCAGGTCGCGCGCGGACTTCTCATCCTCCACGACGCTGAATTCCAGGCCCGCTTCCGGCACACCGTTCAGGCCCAGGACTTTGACGGCCACGGAGGGACCGGCTTCCTTCTGGCGCTTGCCCTCCTCATTGATGAGCGCGCGCACCCGGCCGTAGTACTGGCTGCAGATGATGACATCGCCGACCCGCAGGGTGCCCTTGCGCACCAGGACCGTGGCGGTGGGGCCGCCCGGCTCCAGGCCCGACTCAATCACATTGCCCTTGGCGCGCCGGTTGGGATTAGCCTTCAGCTCCTGCATGTCGGTCTGCAGCAGGATCATTTCGATCAGCTTGTCCACGCCCTGCTTTGTCAGCGCGGACACATCCACGAAGATGGTGTCGCCGCCCCAGTCGTCCGGGACGAGCCCCTTGTCCTGCAATTGCTGCCGGACCTTGAGCGGGTTGGCATTGGGGTGGTCAACTTTGTTGACGGCGACCAGCAGCGGCACCCTCGCCTCACGCGCATGGCTGAGGGCTTCGAGCGTCTGCGGCATCACCCCGTCATTGGCGGCAACGACCAGGACGACGAGGTCCGTCACGTTGGCGCCCCGGGCCCGCATTGAACTGAACGCGGCATGCCCCGGGGTGTCGAGGAATGTGATCTGCGCCAGCTCCTTCTTCCGCTCGGGATGCGGGAATGAAATGGTATAGGCACCGATATGCTGGGTAATCCCGCCGGCTTCCCCGGCCACGACATTGGACTTGCGGATGACGTCCAGCAAGGATGTCTTGCCGTGGTCAACGTGGCCCATGATGGTCACCACCGGCGCGCGCGCCACCAGGTCCTCGGGTTTGTCAAACTGGTCCAGGTCAACCTTGCGGCTGGGAGGATGAACGATGCCGCCTCCGCGCTCGCGCTTCTCGACCTCGAACCGGAAGCCGTACTTGGCGCAGATCTTCTGCGCAACTGTCTCGTCAATAGACTGGTTGACGCTGGCAAAAACGCCCGACTCCATCAGGTCGGCGATAATCTTGAAGGGCTTCTGCTTGAGCTGCTCGGCCAGTTCCCGCACAACGATCGGAGGCTTGATCGTTATGACGGCGGCATCAGCGGGCAGGATCAGCTTTGGCGCCTGCGGCACCTCCGGACCCTTGCCCGGAACCTGGAACTGCTTCTTTTGGGTTCCAAACCGGTTGCCGAACTGCCCCTGGGCTCCAAACCGGTTGCCGGGCTGCCCTTGGGCTACTGGGCCACCCATCACGCCCCGGCCAGGCCGAACATCACCTCGCCTGCCGAATTCCGGGCGCTTGGCCTCAACCGGCCTCACGGGTAATTTGGCGGGCCCTGATTTGTCACCAGGCCTTCCGGCATTCCTCGTCGGCAACTGAATAAAGCCGACCTTGTCCCCCAGTTTCGGCCCGGGCGGCGGAGGCGGGGGCAGAGGTGGTGGTGGTGGCACGACAGGAACAGGGGGCGGCACCGACGACTCGGACGCTACGCTCACCGCCGGGGGCAAAATCTCGACGGCGGGCGGAGGCGGCGGAACTGCTTCAGCGGGTGCCTTTGACTCGACCGGCATCTCGGCCGGAATCTCGACCGGAATCTCGGCTGGAACCGCAGCGACTGAAACCTCCTGCGGCGGGGGCGGAGGGAAGGCTTCCACCGGAGGGACGGGAGCCGGTTCAGGCGTTGGGGCAACAGGCGGTGGAGGCGGTGGAGGGGGCGGCGGAGGTGGTGGAGGCGGTGGCGCCGAGAGCTCAGGATGGGCTTCTTTTAGCCTGTCCTCGAGGTACTCGGCGGTAATCTTATCCAGCGTGCTCGATGCAACGCGTGCGACAATGCCCAGTTCTTTCGCCTTGGCGAGAACTTCTTTGTTCTCCAAGCCGAGCTTCTTTGAAATGTCGTAAATGCGAACGGGCATAATTCTCTATCACTTCGGGCCTTGACTGCTTTCCAGCATTCATAGGCTCGACCCTAAACTTCCAGCATCTCCCGCGAAGGAGCCATGATCAACTCGAAACTGGGGACTCGCCGACCGGATGCGTGCGCCGGGCGCCTTCCGCCCGTGCCGCTTCCAGGATCACGGCGACCTGGTCACCCAGCTCCGGGATTCCCATAAGGTCGCTCTCATCGGCCTGCAGGAGATCCTCCAGACGTGTCAGACCGTGGTGCACCAGCACATCAGCATGCTCCCGCGTAATCCCTGGAATGGCGGCGACCGCATCCACGGCCTCGGCCACTTTTTGCTCGAATCCCTTGGTCACCACGACCTCCGGCTCGATATCCACCTGCCAGCCTGTCAGCTTGGAGGTCAGGCGCGCGTTTTGACCCCGTTTGCCGATCGCCAGGGAAAGCTGGTCCTGGCTGACGGTAATCTTCACCCGCCGGCGAGCCTCATCCACCTCGAAGGCCTTCAGCTTGGCGGGGGCCAGGGCATTGGTGATAAAGTTCTTGATGTTGGCGTCCCAACGGATGATGTCCACCTTTTCGTTGTTCAGCTCCCGCACGATGTTCTTCACCCTCTGGCCGCGCAAACCGACGCAGGCCCCGACCGGATCAACCTTCTCGTCGCGAGTCCAAACGGCGAGCTTGGTCCGGAAACCCGGCTCGCGGGCGATGCCCTTGATCTGGATGGTTCCGTCGTTGATCTCCGACACCTCGACCTGGAACAGCTTGATCACGAATCGCGGATCTGAGCGGGACAGGATGATCTCCGGCCCGTGGGGCCCTTCCTCGACGGCCTTGACATAGCAGCGGATACGCTCGCCCACCTGGTATTCCTCGGTCGGCACCCTCTCCCGGTTGGGCAGCAGGGCCTCATACTTGCCGAGGTCCACCACGACATCCGACCGGTCGAACCGGCGCACCGTGCCGCTGATGATGTCGGAGACCCGGTCCTTGAATTCGGTAAAAATCAGCGCCTTTTCCGCCCTCCGGATATGCTGCATCAGCGCCTGCTTGGCATATTGTGCCGCGATGCGACCGAAGCCGACGGGGGTGACTTCCACTTCGACTTCCTCGCCGATCTGGGCGTCCGGCCTGATCCGGCGGGCGTCGAAGAGGGAAATCTGGTCGTGCTTGGAAATGACGCGCTCGAAAA
>JAPLUA010000245.1 GCA_026397855.1 Verrucomicrobiota bacterium
CCAACAAGCCCGCCCGCCCATTCCTGTAGGCCGCGTGCCCTCACGCGGCGCTCGGTGGTGTAAAATATCCGAGCCCAAAGAATGAGCCAGACCCCCAGCAAAGCTCCGGATGAGGGACGGGCTCCAATTGGAGCCGAGGCAACTGCCGCACCCGCGGCTGCGCCATCCCAACCAGGGGGGGGCATGACCCACCTTGTCCTCGAACTCGTCCGGCCTTATCGCGGATGGTTAATCATCGTCTTCGTCGCCATGCTCATCGAAACGGCCATGAGCATCGCCGCGCCCTGGCCGTTGAAGATCATCATTGATAACGTAGTCGGGAAGCACAAGCTGCCCGAGTTCCTGGGGTGGCTGCGCGATTTCTCCTACGGCGAGCACACGCTGGCCCTGGCCGGGGTGGCGGCGGGCGGCGCTGTGCTGATCGCCTTGATCGGCGCGATCGCCGGCTACATTGACAATTACTACACCGAGAGCGTGGCACAATATGTGGCCAACGACCTCCGGCAGCGTCTCTATCATCATCTCCACCGCCTCTCGCTGAAGTATTACGACACCCACAAGATCGGCAATATGCTCAGCACGATCACCTCGGACGTGGGCACGATTCAGAGCTTCGCCTCCACGGCCCTGCTCAGCATCCTCGTGGATGCGTTGACCATCGTCGGCATGGTCTTCGTGATGCTCTACCTCAACTTCGACTTCGCGCTCATCGCCGTGGGCGTGACGCCGTTCCTGCTCCTCTTCGTCGCGCGCTTCAAGAAGGCGGTGAAAAAGGCCACGCACGAGGTGCGCAAGCGCCAAAGCGACATTGTGGCCGTCGTGCAGGAGGGGCTTGAATCCGTGCGCTCCGTCAAGGCGTTCGGCCGGCAGGATCTCGAGGAAGGACGGCTCAGGGAGGCCAGCATGGAAACCGTTCAGGCGGCTCTCAAAGCCCGGCGCGTCAAGTCGCTGCTCTCGCCGATTGTCTCCGTTACCGTCTCCCTCTGCGTGGCGATCGTGCTCTGGCGCGGGGCGGGGCTGATCCTCCGCGACGCAATGACCATCGGCGCGCTCACGGTGTTCCTTTCTTACCTTAACAAGTTCTTCAAGCCGGTGCAGGATCTTGCGAAGATGACCAATGTCATCGCCCAGGCCGCCGTCGGCCTGGAACGTATCCAGACCATTCTCGATGCCGATGCGATCATTCCGCAGAAGCCCGGCGCCCGCGATCCGGGCAAGCTCCAGGGCGAGATCGTTTTCGAGCACGTAGCCTTCGCCTACGACCCGGCGGCGCCCGTACTGCGCGACATCAATCTCACGATTCAGCCCGGCCAGCGCATCGGCGTCTGCGGGCCGACCGGCGGCGGCAAATCCACCGTGCTCAGCCTCATCCCGCGCTTCTACGATCCCACCCTCGGCCGCGTGCTGATTGATGGCGTTGCTGTGACCGACTACCGGCTGGATCGGCTGCGCGAGCAGATCGGGTTCGTTCTTCAGGATACCGTCCTGTTCGCCGGCTCCATCCGCGACAATATCGCCTATGGCCGTCCGGAGGCGACGCCCGAGGAGATCATCCAGGCGGCGAAGATGGCCAACGCGCATGACTTCATCTCGGAGATGCCGCACGGCTACGACTCGCTGGTCGGCGAGCGCGGGTTGACGCTCTCGGGCGGGCAGCGCCAGCGCATCGGCATCGCCCGCGCCATCGTTCGCAACGCGCCCATTCTCATCCTCGACGAACCGACCGCTGCCCTCGACACCGAGTCGGAGAAGTTGGTCATGGAGGCCTTGGAACGGCTGATGAAAGGCCGCACCGTTATTACCATCGCCCACCGTTTGAGCACCATCCGCGACGCCGACAAGATCGTCGTGCTCAAAGGGGGGCTCATTGCCGAGGAAGGAACCCACGAAGAACTCCTCACGCGCAACCGAATCTATGCCGAGCTTTACCGCATTCAGGCCGGCGCCACGCCTGCACCCAAGGCAACTGCAGGCGCCGCGGACTCAGGCCCGGCCGCCGGGCTAAGCCCGGGGACCAGCTAGCACCTCAACCTCACCATTCAACCTCCCTTAACTTTATGTCCGACCGCTCACTGATTGTTCTCCCCGATGAATCCGCCCAGCCCTTCCTCGCCGCGATCAATGCGGCAAAGAAGATGCTCCAGGTCAAAATGTTCGTCTTTTCCGACCTGGAATTGCTCAAGGCCGTTATCGCCGCCCACCAGCGCGGGGTGAAAGTCCGTGTCATGCTCAACGCCGCCCGCCGCAGCGGCGAAGATGACAACAAGGACACTCGCAAGGCTCTCGAACACGCCGGCGTCGAAGTGAAAGACAGCAATCCCGCCTTCGGCATTACCCACGAGAAGTCCATGGTGGTGGACGAAGCAATCGGGTTCGTAAAATCGCTCAATTGGGCGACCAAGAACCTGACAGAAACCCGCGACTACGCCATCAGCACGACCCATCCTCATGGGGTCAACGAGATCCTCGCGTGCTTCGACGCCGATTGGCACCGGAAGGAATTCAAGCCCGGTCTAAGCGCGCACCTGATCTGGTGCCCGGCCAACGGGCGTGAGCGCATCGCCCAGTTCATTGACGAGGTGAAGCACACGCTGTTCGTCCAGAATGAGCGCTACCAGGATCCGGTCATTCTCGAACGCCTCGTCCGCGCCCGGACCCGCGGCGTCAAAATCCATCTCATGGCGCGGCCGCCGCATTCGCTGAAGAAGGAGAAGATCATCGAAGGGGTGGGTGGACTGCGCATCATGGACGACGTGGGCATCAAGATCCACAAGCTCCAACATCTGAAACTCCACGGCAAGATGCTGCTGGCCGACGGATGCCGCGCCATTGTGGGCTCCATCAACCTGGCTCCAGGCAGCTTCGACGACCGCCGCGAGCTCGCTATAGAATTCCACGATCCTGAGCTCGTGAATCGCCTCGACGCCATCGCGCGGCACGATTGGAAACACTCCCACCCGCTGGACCTCAC
>JAPLUA010000361.1 GCA_026397855.1 Verrucomicrobiota bacterium
CGGAGAACGGCGGCGCCTGGCGTTTCTTCACGATGTTCGAGCCCGAGTATCCGATCACCGCCGAAGATGCCGCCACCAAGAGCGTTGGCGACCCGCTCAACCTGGACGGCACCGACACCCGCGTGACGCTTGTGGAACAATCACGCGTCTATCACATCGAAGGCCAAGCCCCCGAGGGCGTCGAGGTCGGCGACATCGCCAACTACTTCAACACGGAAGGCGGCGACCAGATGGACGTGGTAAGCTGGACCGGCGAGGAGGTCGAGTGCTACCACGGGACAACGCTAACGCAGCAGGCTGTCTTCGCGGCATTCGGCATCCACCGTCCCGATTTCAACAGCCTGCTCCATCCCGGCGGTGGTGCCAGCAAGCCCTCCGGCCTGGCAGCCAAAGTCCTCATCGGTTCGGTCGTCCTCATTATCACCCTGGCCGCTTACCTCTCCTGCTCATCAAAGCGGCGCCCGCCCGCCGCAACCAGAATCAGCGCCCCGCCCTCCCTCTTGAAAACCGGAAGCGCCGGCAGGCTGAAAGGGGCGGGGTTCCGCGTCCAGAGCCACCTGCTGGTTGAGATCGCGCAGGTGGGCCGCAAATTCGAAAGGCGCGAATACGAGCTCGCCAGCGCCAGCGACAGCGGCGGCAAGGCGCTCCTGGTCTGCGGCTCAGGAACCGGGGCCAGGGATTGGATTCTCTTTACCCCGCTCCATCCCTCCGAACCGTTGACGCCACAGCAGGCGGGTGCCATCCGCTCAGGCGAAACGGTGAACGTGGATGGGATCACCGCGCACGTCACCGATCTCTTTCAATCCACCATTCGCCGGATGGAAAGCCCGGAAGCGGACCTGCTCAAGGAGGGTGATGTTCTCTATGGCTTTGCCGCCAAAAGCAGCGACGTCGAGCTTCTCGTGCGCTGGAACAGCAGCCACATTGAGTTCTACCAGGGACAACCCCTGTCCCAAACTGAGGTAACCGCCGCGTTCGCACTGCCGCGCTGAACGCCGACTGCGCGATCCAAACCGGGATTTGCCCCCACTCCACTCCGCTCGTATTCCCGATCGGGCCCTCGTGAGGACAGAATCATGGCAGGACAGAATCGTGGGGAGTAGAAATGGCCTCAATTGACAGGGCCGCTGAGGATTGCCGCTGAGGATTCTGCTTTGTCATGATTCTGTCCTGCCATGATTCTGTCTCCTGCCCTTTGGATCTGGTCGGCAGCTCCGTGGGAGCGGCATGTGTGTAGCAACCGCTCCCGCTTATTCCTTCAAGCTCCGTAGGAGCGACATTTCCGCTATCCCGCGCCACCATGCCGCCCCGATGGGGCTTGCGGTGGTCTTGGAAAAATCCAAGATGAGCACTGCCAACTGTAACCTCGGGGATGCGGCTATCGTATCCCTTCTTGAAACGGTATTGTATAACAACCGACAGGAATAGAGACTTATGAAGATCAATCACTGGAGAACCACCCTCGCCGCCGGCTGCCTCGTGGCTGCCGCATTCACCACCTCAGCCGCCCCCCTGCGCCGGGCCGATGTCGCGGCCAATCCCGCATGGATCGCCCACGTGGACTTCGACGCCCTGCGTCCGACCGCCATCGGACAACATATCCTGGGCGAGATGAACAAACCCGAGGCCCAGGCCAAGCTGGCGGCGTTCCAGGCTGTGGTCAACCTCGACCTCCGCACCCAGATTCACGGCGCGACGATTTACGACGCCGGCGCTGCGCCGGAGGATGGCGTGCTGCTGGTTTACGCGGATTTCGACGCCGACCGGCTGGTCACGCTCGCCAAGGCGGCCAACGATTCCCAGAACAATACTTACAAGCAGCACGTCATCTACAACTGGATTGACGACAAGAAGAAGGCAAAGAACGGAGTGAAGCCGCGCGTTTATGCGGCGATTGCCGGGGCCCGCGTGGTTTTCGGCCAACGCGAGGACCGGGTGGCCCAGGCGCTGGATGTCCTCGACGGCGCCACGCCGAGCCTGGCGACTTCCACTTTGCTCCCCGAATTGGGGGCTGCCGGGGATGCCAGCTTCATCGAAGCCGCCGCCAGCCGGTTTGATCTGCCGTCCGCCGATCCGAACGCCGCCATGTTTCGACTCTCGAAACAGGGCCGGCTTCAGCTCGCCGACGCGCAAGGCCGGATTAACGGCATGCTGAGCCTGGAGGCCAAGGATGACGAGGTAGCCGGGCATATCGCCTCGATCGCCCAGGGGCTGATTTCACTCCTGAAGCTGCAGCAGGATAAGCCCGAGTCCGCCAAGTTCGCCCAGGCCCTCACCCTCAAGCAGGAAGGTCCTCGTGTCACCATCAGCCTGGACATGCCTGCCACCGACGTTGTCGAATTAATGAAGGCCGACGCCGCCCGCAAAGCCGAGAAGAAAGCCAGCGCAGCGAACTAGGCTCGCGCTTTCCGGGGTTTTGCGACATGCAGCCCCGGACCGGGTGTGGATGCCCAAGATGAGCGCCTTCCCTGCGGGACATGTGAATTCTGAGCTCCAGCAGTTATCGGATGAAGAGCTGGCCCGGCAAACCCAGGCCGGCTCACTGGTTGCCTTTGAAGAGCTGGTCTTCCGCTACGAGCGCCGCATCTACGGATTCACCCTGCAATTCTGCCACAATGCCGACGATGCTGCCGAGCTTACCCAGGAAACCTTCCTGAAGGCATTCCGATCCATCGCGAGCTATAATCCGCGCCACACCTTCCCGCCGTGGCTGTTCACCATCGCGCGGCGCAAGTGCATTGACCACCACCGCGCCGCGCCGCCGCCGCCGGAGGCGCCCGTGCCCGACCGCACCGACGGCACCGACCCGGCAGAGCTGCTGGCCGCGCAAGAGGACAGAAACAGCCTGTGGTCGCTCGCGCGCCGGATGCTCCCTCCCGCGCAGTTCCAAGCGCTCTGGCTCCACTACGCCGAGGACATGGAGATCGAAGGCATCGCCCGGGTGCTGAACCGCACCCGCACCCACATTAAGGTGATGCTTTTCCGCGCACGCCGCACGCTCCAACGTTCCCTCGAAGAATCCAAGCCCGGCTATCTGTTCATTGAGCCGGAAAACATCCCGTTGCTTGCCGCTGCTCCGGCCGCCACAACCGGGGCACCGCGCCGAATGATCAAGCCGTGGGCTCTGCCGGCAAGGCCGCCGGAGGCGGGCGCAGCTACGAACCTCGGACCTGTGCCGGAACATGAATCGCAACCGACCCTCTTCGAGCTTATGAGACGCCTATTCTCCCAGTATCGAATCTTTGCCGCCCTGTTTGCCGCCAAGCCCCTGCCGCCGTCGCTCCAGCAGAAAGTCGCGGCCAGCGAAGAGCTTCGCCATTTCGCCCACGACCTCTCCGCGCTGGACCAGGCCCTGAGGAATTCCCTGCCAAAACCGGAGCCGCCGGCCGCCTTGCACACCTCGATCATGCAGGCCGTCCGCAGCGGCAATCGCCCCATCCGGCCAGCGCGCAATCTGTCCCTGCTCCGCTGGTTGCCCGCCCCCGCCCTCGCGGCTTTGGTGTGCGCTTTGTGGACCTGGCACGCAGCCCCGATTCGCGCGCCGTCACCGAACCCCATTGAGATCGCGGCCACCACGCTGGCCGGCAGCGGAGAAATGGCTCGCACCATGCCGGCTGCCGCCCTGGCGCCGCTCACCGAGGAGTGGCAGCGGCTCAACCAGGACGTGGACGCCACCGCCGCATTTCTCCTCGCCACCCTGCCCTGAGTGTTCCGGCGTTCCGGCTCTTAGTTGTTTGCCGCTATCTGGCTTTCCAGCGAGGGCTCCGCATAATCGAAATCACCCAGGGGCCGCGTGAAAGTGGCTTTGGCGGGGGCCACGACAAGCGCCCGGGCAGTGGACTTGACGCTCTTCGATAAGGCTGACACCGGCAGGATGGCCACGAAGATCACGCTGCCGGCCACCGTGGCGGCAAACAGCGCGGGCCGCATGATCACTGCGTCAGCAGCCACCACCACCGGCTCCGGATCCGTCTCGGGAGCCGCACACGCCGGGTTCGTGGACGCCATTACCATGGCGGCCGCACACACAATTGTCATTAGTTCGGTTTTCATAAAATGCCTGACCTGCCATTACTCTGCCACAAGGTCGCCCGACTTTCAAACACGGAACCGACAGCACGCTCGCCCTTGACTTAAGCGGGCGCGCCTTGCACCGTGGGATGGAGAACTGCGATTATGCCTTTGTACGAATACGAACTTTGTGAGGGAAACTGCGCGGCGTGCGGGGGAAAGTTCACTTTGCGCAGGCCGCTCTCAGCTCCGCACCTGACCCAATGCCCCGCTTGCAAGAAGCCTGTGCGCCGGGTGTGGTCCACCTTCAACGCCCCCAAGACGCTCTCAATCTCTGATGCCAAGAAAGCCGGCTTCACCGTTCTCAAGCGGGTCAACAAAGGCGAATACGAACGGCAATAGCCGCCCGGATCACGCGGGCAATTCTCATC
>JAPLUA010000325.1 GCA_026397855.1 Verrucomicrobiota bacterium
CATCCCCGTCTTTGAGCAGGAGCATGGCATCGGCGTACGTCTTGCCGTGTTCTTCGACATCGGCGGCGTCGGCCAGAATTCCTACGATTTTAGCCCGGGGGTATTCGACGACAACTGGGGCATCGGGGTTCGCCTGAACCTGCCAATTGGCCCGATCCGGCTGGATTACGGCATCCCCCTGACGTGCGACGAATACAACAGCAACTCCGGCAAGTTTCAGTTCGGCGTCGGTTGGGAGCGGCCGTTTTAGTCGTGAGCTTTCAGGCAGATAATGAACGTTTCCGGGGCGACGGTGTCTCTATCAGCGCCGGTCGCCGGTGGGCAATCCTGGATTTGGGTTGGCGGCTGCCGTAGATTCTGATTATCATTTCATCATGAAAACACTATTACGCGTGATTGTTCCGGCGTTGCTGCTGCTCTCATTGTCGGGCGGCTCCGCGCTGGCGCAGGGCCGCATTGCCACGATTGACCTGCGCAAGACGTTCGACGGCTATTGGAAGACCAAGAAGGCTGATGCCCAGCTCAAGGAACGGGCGGCCGACATGGAGAAGGAGCACAAGTCCATGCTCGAAGACTTTAAGAAGGGCAAGGATGAATACCAGACCCTGCTTGGCGACGCTAACAATCAGGTGCTCTCGCCCGAAGAGCGGGAGAAGCGGAAGAAGGCCGCGGAAGACAAGCTGAAGCAGCTCAAGGAATCGGAGGAAACGGTCCAGCAATACGAGCGCCAGGCGCGCACGACCCTGGATGAGCAGCGCAAACGGATGCGCGACAGTATCCTCGAGGAGATTCGCGCGGCCCTTGTCGTGAAGGCAAAGAAAGACGGCTTTGCGATGGTGATTGACACGGCCTCCGAAACCGTCAACAACACCCCTGTTGTTCTCTTCTGCAACAACGAGAACGATGTCACCCAGGCCGTTCTCGACCAGCTCAACGCCAACGCCCCGGTCGAGCCACTCCCACCTTCACCCCAACCCCCAACCGCGAAGGTTCTCGACCAGCTCAACGCCAACGCCCCGGTCGAGCTGCCGAAGACCGAGGAAAAGAGCGACGGTAAGAAGACCGACGGCAAGAAGACCGAGAAGAAGCAGTAATCGCTCCCGGAAGGGGCGGTTGGCCCCTCTGGCGCAGGGAGCTGAGGCGGCAGATCTCCCGCTACGCCGGGCTTTCAGGGAGGGCTCAAGGTCCCGCGCTCTGCCGGGCGACTTGCATCCGGCCCATCAACTCTCGCTCAATCGCTTGACCGGCGCTTCGTACAGCATGGCGTGCGCTTCCTTCAGAATGCCGGGGATCACCTGCGCGAATCGGCTCAAGGTCAGGCTTCCGCTCAAGTCCAACTCCTCCACACGGGCCGCGTTTTCACCGGGAAACCAGTGTTCGGCCTGTCCCAGCAGGTTGTAGCGCATTTTGGCCCACGCTATCAAATCGAGCGATTTGGCGTAGGTCCACAGGCGCAGGATTTCCGCAATATTTACCTCGCCCGGGACATCCTCATAGTTGGGCAGCCCCTCGAACCATCGCTCGCACCATTCAGCCCCAAGCACCCGCGACATCTCCTCCCGTAACCGTGCCTCGATAGGGGCGACGGCATCCGGTATCCGGTCGCTGTAATCCAGGGCGCGAATGTGCTCGTCGAAATCGGAGGGCCGGGCCACCCCGCAGCTCAGGGTATGGACTTCCGGTCGCGCGAGACAGTAGAGGTCATTGAACTGCATGGGTGTCAGCGACGCGCAAAGCGCCGTCAGCTTCGGGGGGGGCTCGTAAAGCTTCCCGCCCTTGTCGTTGGGGCTGATGATGAGCACTCCCATGTCCTGCGCGCGGGCCGCCTCGATAGCCGCCCGGTTCAGGTCGTTCACGAAATACCAGTGAAGGTTCACGTAATCGAATTCCCCGCTGTTGATGGCATCGAGGATGACGTCGGTTGTCGCGTGGGTAGAGAAGCCCACGAATCGGGCGCGGCCATCCTTCTGGAGCCTCCGCGCGGCCGCCACGCAGCCGTCCTTTTGCAGGGCGCGCTGCAGGATTTCCCGATTATTGATGCCATGCACCGCCAGCAGGTCCACGTGATCGAGCCCCAGATACTTCAGCGACGTGTCAAAGGTCTCCAGGAACTCCGCGGTCGTTGCTTTCGGGACGACTTTGGTCTGAACAATGATCCGGTCGCGGGGCAGGGCGGGCAGGATGCGCCCGAGCTGCATCTCCGACGTGCCGTAGCCGCGGGCGGTCTCAATGTGGTTGATGCCCAGTTCAAGCGCGCGGCGGATGCAGGCTTCGAGGTTCTCCTGGTTCCCGGGCGGAATCTCTTTCGGCTCAACGTCCTGCCACTTGTGCTGGAATCGCATGCCGCCGCACGAGAAGACGGGCATCTCAAGGCCGGTCCTGCCAAAGCGCCGGTATTTCATAGCCCAAAGCGGAGGGGATGCGCCCCGTAAGTTAATCGCGTCACGCACCCAACTTAAATGAGGAGCAAATCCGGATGCCAGCAATTTATTGGCGCCTGCGCTCCTGGCACAGCTGATCTGTGCCGCGAGGAAGTAGCGTGCCAACTTGTTTTCTCTGTGATCTTTGCGATCTCTGTGGTTAAATCAACTGCCGAACTTGAGTCAACCGGCTGCGGCTGCATGCCGGCCAGAGATAATGCGATTTATGGTGCGAAATAACATGGCAGGCTTGTGGGTCTATCTGGGCGCGGCGGCGATGGTGGCTGCCCCGCTTCGGGCGGAGAACTGGCCCCAGTGGCGCGGCCCGTATTTGAACGGCTCGACCACCGAGAAAGGGTTGCCGGTCCAGTGGAGCAAGACGGAGGGCGTGGCATGGGTCGCGCCGCTGCCCGGCTTGAGCGGCGCCACGCCTGTGGTCTGGGAAGACTCCATCTTCATCTCCAGTCCGGATCCGCAGAGGAATCTGCTCTTGATCTGTATTGACCGGAAAGATGGCAAGGTGCGGTGGCAAAAGACGGTGGCCGCCGGGGACATGGACAAGGGCCGCAACAACATGGCGTCTCCTTCGCCGGTGACGGATGGCAAGAGCGTGTTCGTCATGTTCGGCACCGGCGACCTGGC
>JAPLUA010000091.1 GCA_026397855.1 Verrucomicrobiota bacterium
TAACCAGCGTCAGGACGCCTTGGCGCCCACGACCACCTTTTCCTCGAGGTAGTAACTCTGTTCCCCGGCGGTCCAGGAAACGCGCACCCTCCAGAGCCCTTCGGCCAGGCCGGCGGCATCCAGGTGCTGAACGCCATCCGCATCGGGCTCCAACGCGAACGCGCGATCCAGGCCCGCAGCCGAGGGCCGGTACAGCTCGATGGACCCCTTGACCTTGCTTCGGTCCTGCCCGGACGGCAGGCGGATGGTGATGCGCTTCCCCGCCAGCTCATAAATCACCGATGCCTTGCTCGCCTCGCGCCGGGTCAGTTCGACCCGGTCAATCTGGCTTTGGAATCTGAGTTCCTGCTCGTAGTAGTCCTTGCTGACGAGGTCCGACTTCTGGGAGCAGGCCATGACGAGCAGGCCGGCGATGCCGGTGACGAACAGCGAGCAGACGACAATGATGCCGGCCGGCCAGAGGTTGCGCCGGGACGGGGTTGGGGAGCTCATTGGTTGCGGTCATCCCGCGGGCCGATGAACGCCGTCACCAGCCTCTCCAGGCGGCGGCCCTGCGAATAAACACCCACCACCACCGGGGTCGTGCCGGGCTTCATGGCTGACGGATTCAGCTCGATCAGGACCGAGGTCTCCGCCTGTTTCTGCGGCGCCACGATAATGTCCCCGCCCATGACCGTGAGGCTGCCGATGTCGTTCTCCAGCTTGAGCTCGATGGGAATCTCGCGCGAGGTCTTGTTTACCACGCGGACGGTGTAGAGGTTGCTGTAGTGGCCGTTGGGCATTTTCTGGAAGAGGGCTCCCTGCGCGCGCAGCACCAGGGTCTGCACCTCCGAGCGTGTGAAGAGCAGCAATGCCAGCAGGAAGGCCAGCCCCAGCAGAACCACCGTGTAGCCCACCAACCGCGGCGTCACCTTGAGGCGCTCGCCCCGCTCGATCCCGTTGAGCGAGGCGTAGCGAATCAGCCCCCGCGGGCGCCCGACCCGGTCCATGACATCGTCGCAGGCATCAATGCACGCGGTGCACTGCACGCACTCCATCTGGGTGCCGTTGCGGATATCAATGCCGGTCGGGCAGACCACCACGCATTGATGGCAGGCGATGCAGTCGCCGTTCCCGGCGGCCTGGCGCTGCGCTGCGGACTCGTCCCGGCGCAGCGGACCGCACTTCTCGCCCCGCTTGTAGTCGTAGGCCACGACAATCGAGTTTTCGTCCAGCAGCGTGGATTGGAGCCGGCCGTAGGGGCAGATGAACGTGCAGGCCTGCTCGCGGAAGCGGGCGAAGATGGCGTAGAACACCAGCGTGAAGAGGATCATGGCCGTGAGCCCTTGCAGGTGCCTGGCCGGGCTGTCGGTGATGATCTGGAACAACTGCTCGGGGCCGATGATGTAGGCCAGCAGGGTGTTGCTGAAGAGGAACGACAGGCCGAGGAAGATCGCGTGCTTGGCTCCCTTTTTGGCCGCCTTGCCGGGCGTCCAGGGCGCCTGGTCCAGGGCGCGCTGCTGGTGCGAGTCGCCCTCGATCAGGTACTCGATCTTGCGGAACACCATTTCCATGAGCACCGTCTGGGGGCAGGTCCAGCCGCACCACAGCCGCCCGAAGGCCGCGGTGAACACGAGGATGCTGGTGATGAAGACCAGGAGCGCCACGGCAAACATGATCATGTCCTGGGGCCAGAAGATCTGCCCCAGGATGACGAACTTGCGCTCGACGATATTGACCAGCAGCAACGGGCTGCCGTTGATGCGGATGAAGGGCCCGACGAACATGGTGGCCAGGAGCAGCCAGCTCAGCCAGGTCCGGGCGCGGAAAAACCGCCCCTGCACCTTCCGCGGGTAAAGCCACTGGCGCCGGCCTTCCTGGTCCGCGGTCGTCAGGTAGTTGCGGAAATCTCTCACTCGAACTCGCTCGGGCCGGTCTTGACCGGGGCGAGATTCTCCGGCGGCTTGGGATTGGGTGGGTGGGTGCCGCGCAGGGTGTAGATGTAGCAGGCCACATCCACCACCTCATTGGGCTTGAGGGTGTTCTTCCAGGTGATCATGCCCTTGGCCGGCACGCCGTTCCAGATGGTAGTGACGTTGTCCGTGAAGTTGGAGCCGTGGATCCAGTAATTGTCGGTCAGATTGGGGCCGACCAGCCCGCCGGCGTCCGCGCGGTGGCACGGGGCGCAGAGCGTGAGGAAGGTCTTCTTGCCTTGCTCCAGAACCTGCGGATCGTTCAAAGGCTTGAGCGCAGGTATGCCCGACTCGAACCGGGTCATGGCGGCGACCTTGAGGGCCTCGCCGACCTTCATCTCGGCCTGGTACTCGGCCTGCATCTGGCCTTTGGTGGCGTAATCGCCCTTGGCGAAGACATGGTAAACCGAGAGGTAAATCACGCCGAATAGAATGCTCAGGTAGAACAGCCAAACCCACCAGCGCGGCAGCTTGTTGTCCAACTCACGAATGCCGTCCACCTCGTGGTCCAGCAGCAACGGGTCTTTATCTTCTGTCATGTCAGTCTCCAGGGTTGGGGGTCAGGTCAGCATCCGGTTCCGGGGCGGCCCCGTCCAGCGGGAGCGCGCGCATCTCGCTGATATAGGACGGCTTCAGGCTGAAGGTCCACACCAGCACTCCGACGAAAACGACGAAGAACAGGCAGATGGAGATGACTCCATAGTTGCCCACTCCGCCTATTCTGCTCAGCACGTTTTGAATCATGGTTGCTCGGCTAAGGGATCTGTCCCGTTCGCTTCTCTTGCTTGGTTAACCTATTTGACGCCTCGCAAACTATCAAACGCTCATTTCGCCGCCGAGGCAACCGGCGCCGGTTCCCGACCACCTTGGCCGCCTGCGCTTCCAACTCCTTCTGCGCCGGGCCGTTCTCGTAGCCTGCCGGATAGGGAACGCCCACGCTGCGCAGCGCCTTGATGCGCGACGGCAGGCAGGCCGTATCCAGCGTTTGTGTCAGCAGCCACGGGTAGCGCGGCATGATAGACCCGGGCGAGGTTGAGCGCGGATCATCCATGTGGTTGTAGTGCCAGGCATCGGGGTATTTGCCGCCGACCCGGTGCAGGTCCGGCCCGGTGCGCTTGGAGCCCCAGGTGAACGGATGGTCATAGACAAACTCGCCCGCCTTGGAGTATTCGCCGTAGCGCTCGGTCTCGGACCGGAACGGCCGGACCATCTGCGAGTGGCAGCCCAGGCAGCCTTCGCGGATGTAAATGTCGCGCCCGAGCAATTCGAGGGAGCTGTAGGGCTTCACCGAGGCGATGGTGGGCACGTTTTGCTTCACCAGCCACAGCGGGATGATCTCGACCATCCCGCCGATCAGCACCGCCACCAGCGCCAGCACCGTGAAGGTCATCGGCTTGGCCTCCAGCCAGCGGTGCCCGTGCGAGTGTTCATCCGATGCCCCCTCGCGGGTGAGCGGGGCGGCCTGGGCTTCCTGGTCGGGCTGGAACTGCCCGCTCTTGGCGGTCTTGTAGAGGTTGAACGCCATCAGCACCACGCCGCTGAGATAGAGGATCCCGCCGACCGCGCGCAGGACATACATCGGGATGATGCTCTGCACCACCTCGAGGAAGTTCGGGTATTGCAGGAAGCCGTCCTTGTTGAACTGCTTCCACATCATGCCCTCGGTCACGCCAGCCACGTAAATCGGCACGACGTAGAACACCATGCCCAGCAGCGCGATCCAGAAATGGTAATTGGCCAGCTTGATGGACCAGAGCTTCGTGTTATAGAGCCGCGGGAAGAGCCAGACGCTCTTGATGGCCATCGTCGGGCCTTCGAGCGTGGCCATGCCGTAGGCCGTCACCGCCGCCACCATGAACTTGAGCATCGGATCCTGCCGCACCTTGTCCCAGGCCCCGCGCAGCGTCAGCAGACCGTTCAACATGCCGCCCCAGGAGGGGGCCACCAGCATGACCGAGAACACCATGCCCAGGGATTGCGCCCAGTCCGGCAGCGCGGTGTAGAGCAGGTGATGCGGCCCGACCCAGATGTAAATGAAGATCAGCCCCCAGAAGTGAATGATGGAGAGCCGGTAGGAGAAGACCGGCCGGCTGGCCGCCTTGGGCAGGAAGTAATACATCAGCCCCAGGTAGGGTGTCGTCAGGAAGAACGCCACCGCGTTGTGCCCGTACCACCACTGCACCAGCGCGTCCTGCACGCCCGCATACATCGAGTAGCTCTTGAAGAGGGAGGCCGGTACCTCCATCGAGTTGACGATGTGCAGCACCGCCACCGTCAGCGCCGTGGCGATGTAAAACCAGATCGCCACATACATGTGCCGCTCCCGCCGCCTCAGGATGGTGCCGAACATGTTGACGGTGAAGATGACCCAGACCACGGCGATGGCGATGTCAATCGGCCATTCCAGCTCCGCGTATTCCTTGCTGGTGGTCAGCCCGAGCGGCAGCGTGATGGCGGCGCTGACGATGATAGCCTGCCAGCCCCAGAAGTTCACCCAGCTCAGGAGATCGTTGAACATGCGCGCCTTGCAGAGCCGCTGCAGCGAGTAGTAAACCCCCATGAACATCCCGTTGCCGACGAACGCGAAGATCACCGCATTCGTGTGCAGCGGCCGCAGCCGCCCGAAGGTGATGAACTGGAGCTTCATGTTCAGCGCCGGCCAGAACATCTGCGTTGCCGCCAGCAGCCCCGCGGCCATGCCGACCAGGCCCCAGATCACCGTCGCAATCGCAAACGCCCGGACTATCGCGTTGTCGTACTTGAACGTCTCCACCCCGGGCCCGCCCCTGTTGCCCGCCCGCATGTTCCCGTTGTTTCGCCTGGTAGCTTCACTCATAAGCAATTGATGTAACCTGTGTAACCTATGCAACTCATCAAACCAATGCAACCTTTGCAACTCATTTAGCGCTTCACTTCCTCATCCCCCGGCCGCTCCCCGCCCGCCGCATCATCCTCGCTCAGGATGCGCATGGCCGGCGTGCAGGTGTCCTCGAACTGCCCGGACCTCACGGCCCAGATAAAGCCCGCCATGAAGGCCAGCGCCACGCCAAGGCTGGCCAGCATCAGTATGAGGATTACGGACATTCTTTATCTCTGTGAATTGCGGCTCTCAGCCGATGTCATCGCGTCAGCCCGATCCGTTTCGCGGCCAGGCGGGTGGCCCCGCACGCGAAAATCACCACCGACGCCGAACTCAGCGGCATCAGGATTGCGCAGATCACGGGCGAAAGCACGCCCGCCGCGGCAATGCTGATTCCGACAATGTTATACAGGAAAGAGATTCCGAAGCTCAAGCGCACAATTTGTGTCGCGCGTCGGGCCAGGGCCAGAACCCGGCCCAGCCCCGGGACTTCGCCGGCGGCCAGGATCACGTCGCTCGCGGGCGAGAACGCGCCCACCTTCTCGACGACGGCCACCCCGACGTCGCTCTGCTTCAGCGCCCCGGCGTCGTTCAGCCCGTCGCCCACCATCATCACCGTCTTGCGCGACTCCTGGAGCCGGCGGATGAAGTCCAGCTTTTCGAGCGGGCTCTGGTTGAAGTGCAGAGCGGCCTTCTGGCCGAACAGGTTGCGGAACCGCTCCCGCTCCTTCTCGTTGTCGCCGCTCAGCAGCGCCAGCTCGTAGCGCTCGCCAAGCCCGCGGAGCAGCTCATCGGTCTCGGGCCGCACCGCATTGGCCAGGAGAAACGCCCCGCGCGCCTGCCCGTCAATCGCCACGCAAACCACGCTGCCGCTGCCGACGGGGCGTTCGGGCATGGCGATGCCGCAGCTCTCCAGCCACGCCCGGGACCCGAGCCGCACCTCGTGCCCCTGCACGCGCGCCTCAATCCCGCACCCGGGCGTCTCCACAAACCCCTCCACCACCGCCACCCCGCCGCCCAGCGCCTGCCCAATCCGCATCGCCAGCGGATGCGTCGAATGCCGCGCCAGCGCGGACACGCAGATCCTTTCATCCCCCACCAACCCATCCTCCACCGCATCCCTTCGGATTTCACTTGAAAAGTGACCCCTTCGGCCACTCCCGCCGTCAGCGTTCCGGTCTTGTCGAACACAATGGCGTCCACCTGTGCCATCCGTTCCAGCACGAGGGCGTTCTTGAGAAAGACCTGCATCCGGGCCAGCACCCGCTGCGCCGTGCCCAGCGTGAACGGGGCCGCCAGCGCCAGCGCGCACGGGCACGCGACAATCAGCACGGACGTGAACGCCTTCAGCCCCCGCCCTGCATCCCCGGCCGCCATCCAGAACACCGCCGTCCCGATGGCGACGGCGATGACGATCAGGGTGAATCGCTGCCCGTAAAGATTGGTCAGCGTGTCCAGGCTGCTCTCGCGGTCCTTGTGAAACGCCTCGTGGTTCCAGAGCGATGTCAGGTGGCTCTGCGACACGGCCTTCACGGTCTCGAGTTCGATCACCCCGCCGGTCTGCCGCCCCCCGGCATATAAATAGTCGCCCGGCGCTTTGGCCACCGTCTCCGCCTCGCCGGTGACAAAGCTGTAATCAATCAGGGCTGGCCCGCTGAGCAGGCGGCTATCGGCCGGGATCAGCTCCCCGTTGCGCAGCAGCAGGCGGTCGCCCACCCGCAGGTTCGATATCGCCACGCTCTCCTCGCCGGCGGCCGTCCGCCGCGTGACCGACAAGGGGAAGAAGCACTTGAAATCGCGGTCGAACGCCAGCCGGTCGTGGGTCTTCTGCTGGAACACGCGGCCGCAGAGCAGGAAAAACACGAGGCCCGCCAGCGAGTCCAGGTAGCCCGGGCCGCGGCCCAGCGCGATCTCCCAGGCGCTTTGCGCATACAACGCCGCCAGCCCCGCCGCGATCGGAACATCCAGCGTCAGCCTCCGCTGCCGCAGCGACAGCCCGGCCGAGCGCCAGTAATCTGCCGCGCTGTAGAACACCACCGGCGCCGCCAGCGCCAGGCTCAGGTAGCCGAAGATCTTCTGGAAGAGCGGCCCACTCAGGCTGTCCAGCCCCAGGTATAAAGGCAGGCTGAGCAGCATGATGTTCCCGAACGCAAACCCGGCGATCCCCACCTGCAGCCACTGCCGCTTGCGCGCCGGGTCGCCCTTGCGCTTCTCCAATTCCCCCAGCGTCAGCACCGGCTCGTAGCCGATGGACGCCAGCAAACCGACCAGCTCGCTCAGCGAAATCCGCTCCGCCGCAAATGTGATCGCCGCCTCGCGCCGCGGAAAATTGACCTGCGACCGCCCGACCCCCGGGTGCAGCCGGAACAGGTTCTCCAGCAGCCACACGCACGCCACGCAATGAATCGCCGGGATCTGGAACGTCACGCGGCTGACTTTCCCATCCGTGAAGTCGAGCAATTGCTGCTGCAAGGCCGGGTCGTCCAGGTAAGCCCACTGCTGGCCCTTTGCCTGCTGCCGCACCCGCACTCCCGGATGGCGGCTCAAATCGTAAAACTGCCCCATCCCGCTCTCCGCCAGCAGATCGTGCACAAACAGGCAGCCCCGGCAGCAGAAAGGTTTCTCATCCCTGGCCAGGCCCGGATCATAGCAAGGCTCCCCGCAGTGAAAACACGGCGCCGCCTCCGGGCTTGCAGACCGGTTCGCGCGGCCGGGTGTGCCGGCCAGACTCTTTTCCAGGACGATGCTCACGGTGACGAGGTTGTTGAGTCTATAAGAGCCCCTGTCCCGGCAGCAATTCGCATTTTGGCGCGCTCGCCCCTTCACTTTCTCTTCACTTTCTCTTTGCAATGCCGGCTGCCCTGCCGCACTATCGCCTCGGTTTCGCCATGGGCGGAACACTTGCACAGACACCAGTCCGTCGCCGGGGGACCCTTCCGGGCCGCCCCCCCCCCATGTCGCGCTCTTCTTTTTATGAAAGACGATGGGAAGAATGCGAAGGATGAGAGTAATGGCCAGAACCTGTCCCCTGATTCCCATTTCTCCCATCCCTCCCCTTCCGAAGACCGCCTCATCCCCCCTCGTGGCGATTACCAGACCCTCCACTCCTTCCACAAAGCCGAGGTTATCTACGACCTCACCTTTCGCTTTGCGCACAAGGTCTTCGCCAGGGGCGACCGCACCATTGACCAGATGATCCAGGCCGCCCGCTCGGGCAAGAAAAACCTCCTGGAAGGCAGCAAAGCCGCGCGCACCTCGAAGGAAACCGAAATCAATCTCACCAATGGGGCCCGCGCCAGCCTCGAGGAATTGCTGGACGACTACCGGGATTACCTGCGCGTGCGCGACCACCCCGAATGGGACAAGAACTCCAAGGAAGCTCTCTACGTCCGGCGGCTTGGCCGCAAGACACCGCAGACCTATGAGCTTTACCGCCAGTTCCTGGAAACCCGACCGCCCGAAGTCATCGCCAATATTGCCATCTGCCTGATTCACCAGGCCAACTACCTCATTGACCAGCAACTCCTCCGCCTGGAGCAGGATTTCGTGAAAGAGGGCGGCCTGCGCGAGCGCATGACCCGCGCCCGCATCGTCTACCGGAACCGGCAACCCTCGGCAAACACGGATCGCAGCGCCCACCCTCCACAGCCACGGCAAAACCACCCGCCAGGTGGATATGTCCCCTGACTCCCATCCTTCCCATCCCCCCGAATACCAACAGTCAAACCCCCGGGCAGTGGAGCGGATTGACAACCGTGCGCGGGTGCGACACTCTGGCGGCATGGCAAAGCCAGCTTTGGGCCGGGGCCTTGGCGCGTTACTGGGCAATAGCCCGATTGCAAAACCGCCAGGTGCGGCCCCTGCCTCAACCACAGTTCCCGGAGCGGAGCCCGCGAAAGATACCCGCGAGCGCGTGCAGCGCGTCCCCTTGGGACGCGTTCGACCCTGCCCCTTTCAGCCGCGCAAGGATTTCCCGCCGGAGACCCTGCGCGAGCTGGCCGATTCCATCAAGGAACAGGGCATTGTGCAGCCGCTCATTGTGCGCGACCGGGGCGACCACCTGGAGCTGATTGCCGGTGAACGGCGCTGGCGCGCCGCCCAGCTGCTCGGCCTGGCCGAGGTGCCCGTCATCCTCCGGGAAGCCGATGACCGTGCGGTGCTCGAACTGGCGCTGATCGAGAACCTGCAGCGCGAGAACCTTAACGCGATTGAAGAGGCCCAAGGTTACGCGCAGCTCATCGAGCAGTTTCAGCTCAAGCAGGAGGAAGTGGCCACCAAAGTCGGCAAGAGCCGCGCCGTGGTGGCCAATTCGCTGCGCCTGCTCAAACTGGCACCGGAGATTCAGGGCTGCCTGCGCGACGGGCGGCTTTCGGTCGGGCACGCCAAGGTCATCCTGGGACTAGCCAATGAACGGCAGCAGAAGCACGCCGCCGACCGCATCCTGCGGGACGCCCTGAACGTCCGCCAGACCGAGGCGCTGGTCGCCCATTTGCAAGCCCGCGAGACTTCCACTGGGGGCCAGGTTCTCCCGCTCCCGGCGAAGCCCAAGGACGCCCATATCGCCGATCTGGAGAACCAGCTCCGGGAGCGCCTGGGCACCAAGGTCGGCCTACGCTACGCCCAGGGCAAGGGGGCCCTGGAAATCACCTTCTTCAGCGATGCGGAGCTCGAGCGCATCCTGCGAATTCTCGGCATCACGGAATGATGGAATGCCCGGAACCACTCCACCGCTCTCCCACACCCTCAGCCCGCAGGCCGGTTCCGCTATTACTCGATTTATGAGCACTCCCGAACAACGCGAACAAACCGCTTCCCAACTCCAGTCCGCCATCAGCCGCGCCAGCCAGATGACCGCCTTTGTCGGGC
>JAPLUA010000590.1 GCA_026397855.1 Verrucomicrobiota bacterium
GAAGGCCCTCTTGCTGGTTGGCGTTCGGCTAATGACCTGCAGCGCCGGCCTCAAAGCGCCCGACGCAGCCCGATCGGTATTGTAGGCCGGGAGGGATGGTTCAGTCCTGCCTGGCTCCATCACGGTTTGACCAGTCTGAAGTGCGTTTGGCCGGTCGCGGGCCAGTTGGTGACGCTCAGAAGGCCATTCGTGGAGGCGATGCCTGCCGTCCAGGTTGCCCCGTCGGTGTTGGCATGGTCGGTCCAGGGTCCGCGGAGGCCAGGTGCGCTCTGGAGATGTGCGCCGGGACGCCCCAGCCAGCTTACGGGTGTGGAGCCGCCGGAGACGGGCCCGATGGTCAGGAAGCCGGCGTCTTTGGCGTAAGGGCTGAAGAGCGGCTCGCTGTAGGTGTAGCCCCAAACATCCGGGGTGAGGGCATAGGGGCCCCCTGCCGTTGAGCGGACAACGCGATGGCGGTCCCCTATATGCGGCTCATCCGGATAGGGCGCCACAAAGATGTTGTTACTGATGGCGATGTCCATGCCGTACACGTAGGCAAAGGCTAGGGGTGTGCCCTTCGGCACCGTTATCGTGTTGGAATAGATGCCGCTGCCCGGCGGGTTCTCGATCATCTGGTACTGTGGAGGGGCCGGCTCGGGGGCAGTCGGATTCTGCCACGGATACCAACCGCCTACCTGGCCATTGTAGTTGGCGAACTCGCCATTGACCCAGAGAGTGTCTGCCGTGGGGTCAAAGACGTGACCTTCGCTGCCCACCGCGCCATTCATGTTGACTGTGAAGGTGACCAGCACATCTGTCAGCAGGTAGTCGGTCGCTTGCGCGTCGCTGAACAGCACCGGGGCCAGGACCGTGGACACCGGGTGCCCGAGCGTCGTCGTCAGGTTGAAGATGCGGTTGTAGTTGTTCGGGCCGTCGTCGGGCGTGGTGAGCTTCGGCCGGCTGCTCTCATAGTTGGCGGCCATATTGTTGTATTCGAACTTGTAGCTCTCCAGGGTTCCCTTGCTGTCAATGATTCGCACAACGGTGCTGTAGAGGTTCGCGTTGGGCGCGGGGTTGTTCGTGAGCAGGCAGGTTCCTGCCCCCCATCCGTTGAAGCTGCCCCGCACCTCGACGGTATGGCCTGCGTCAGGATTAAACCGGCCGGCGGCGATTTGGGCCGACATGTCCACCTGGAAGGTGACGTCGTTGGTGACCACGGCGCTATACGGCGTGTCGTTGAAGTCCACGACAGGCAGGACCTGGCCGGCCAGGTCGCCGGTCTGCACGAAGAAGCGATTGCCGTTCCCGCCGCCGACCTGGTTGGTGGAAGCCGGGTTCTCCCAGGAGCCGCCCGGATCAAGCGCGTACTTGAACTGCGGCGAGCTGTTGGTGCCGCTGGGCACATCATAAGTTCCCACGTAAACGTTGGAGGTGACCAGGCCGCCGATGTTGGTTCTCAGGATCGAAGGGTCGTTCACCAACAGGAACGATAGCCCCCAGCCGTTGAAGGTGCCGCGGGCATAGACGCTATGGACATTGGGATCGAAGGCCCCGGTGTTGATCTGCTGGGCCATGTCCACCTGGAAAGTGATGGGGTTGTTCACCTGCGGGCCGGCATCCCCGAAAAACACCACCGGCAGCACCACTTTCCCGCCGCTCGTGGAAGGCAGGCGGCCGGCGCGATTCTTGCCGCTGTTATTGACGGCGCCATCATCCCATTGCCCGTTGCGGGAGTTGTAGAACTTGTAGGTTTCCACATCGCCATTGGGGTTGGTGGTGTCGTTCACGGTCCCGGCGGAAACATGGTTGACGCCAGGCACAAACGTTCCATTGCCGACCTGGACTGACATATCAACCTGGAAGGTTACAATAGAGCTGGCGGCCTGGGCGGCCGCCGCGGCGCCCAGCAAGAGGGCGGCCGCCAGTGAATTGAGGTTGCGATTCATTGGATGGGGTATGAACGGGTTATTCGATTGCATTGGGATCATTTGGATTGGGGTGTTCGCCGGGAGCGCCTTCTGATCTTCTTCAGGGCTGCCAGAACCGGGCTGTTGTCTCAATCTTCACTGTATAGCATGAACTATAGCCTCATTTGACGAACCCCGCCAGCTAGCCGAAAGGTTAGTTTTTGTCTCCATATTCAGGCGGAACCCACCCTCCCCCGATCCTCCTCCATGTCGAGTGGCGGAGAGGGAGAAGGATGGGGGAAGGAAGTAGCGTGCCGTGCTCGTGCTTCATCCTGCTGATTCAGATTCAGGGCGAGGCCAGCCGAAAGAAGGCGCTGGGAATCGTTGCCGATAGCGGAACGAGCCAGAGGTTGGTGGTTTCCGAGGCGGCGAACGGGGTCCAATTTGTGGTCAGCCCCGCGCCTGCGGGGTTGGTTTGCGCTTCCAGGCGCCAGCCGAGGTGGTCCGGGGCCCAGGTGAATTGCAATCGCGCGCCGCTTTGCTCGCAGCCGAGCAAAGCAGGTGACAGGGAGACCGGCCTGACGCTGGCCTGGGGGGAGTCAGCGCTTCCGCCCCCGGAGTTCGCCGCGCTTACAACAAAATAATAAGCGGTCCCGTTGGCCAGGCTGCTGTTGGTGTAACGGGTCGTTCCAACGATTGCTGCCGGAGTGAACGGGCCGCCGCTGGTGGTGGATCGCTTGAGGCTGTAGCTCGTCGCGCCTGTTGACGCCGTCCAGGCCAGGCTCGCTTGCGCGTCCCCGGCCGCCGCGCTCAAGCCGCTAGGGGCAGCCGGCGCCGTGGTGGCGCTGGTGAATGCCGAAGGGCTGCTGGTTGAGCACGAATTCACCGCGTTGACCGTATAGAAGAAGGTCACGCCGCCGGCCAGGGCGTCGTTGGTGCAGGAGGGGGTCGTGAGGCCGGAGGCGATTTGCGCGTAAGGGCCGGCGCTGGCGGTCGCGCGATTGACGCTGTAGCTGTCGGCCCCTGTCACCGCCGTCCAGTTTACGACAACCTTTGCGTTTCCGCCTAAGGCATTCAAACCGGAGGGCGCTGGCGGACTGGAGCAGGGCGCCGGTGCATAGACGGCGTAACCCTTTGCCGGCGCCTGCACGGTGACAAGCCCGCCGGCGCCGCACGGAACATCGGCCGGCTGCGCATTCTGGCCGCTGGCATAGGAATACCAGGCGTAACACTGGAGGGTTTTGCCGCGCAGGAACGTGTTGGAGGTGGTGACCGTCGCGCTTTTCGCGGAAGCGGAGTTGTTGTTGATGGCCACGAGGTAGCCGGGAGCGGTCTGCGAGCCATTCAGGGTGCCATAAACCAGCAGGCTGGCGTCATTGGTCTTCAGAAGCTGGATGGATGGCTGGCCGCCGCCCAGGGCCCCGCGCACCCACACCAGCCGGTTGATGCCGTTGCCGGCCTGGCCGCCAAGGGTTGCAAGGCCGTTGGTGAAATAGTCAGACCAGAAGATGCAGGGGTAGCCCTGGTAGGTCAGAATGAACGCATAGGCCAGCATCTTGTTGGTGGTGATCCCATCCGTGTCATGATTGGCGACGAAGGTCACCGCCCTGGAGGGATTCCTGGCGGCATAAACCCTGGCCGGATCAACGAGGTCTCCCATGCTGGCGTTATTGGCAAGGGCGCTCAGCATCGTGTAATACGCGGGAAAATCGAACACGCAAGTGCCGCCGCTGTAGGCCACGAACGAGTCCAGGTTGGTGACGTTGCCATCCCAGTATTCGGCGATCCCGAACGCGTTGGAGGTGTTCGAGCGGAGGTTGGAGACGATGGAGGGGGAGTAGCCCATCGTGAAATCAAAGCGCCAGCCCCCGTCAAAGCCCGCATTGCTTGTGCTCATCAGCCATTTGGCCCACTGAACCTGGTCGTATCGGGCGCAGCCCGCGGTGCCGCCTGTCGCGTGGCACACATCCGGAAAGCCGCCGAAGCTCTGCTCATCGCTGTTCTCGAAGGTGGAGGGGTGGAACTGATTGTAATGCCAGGCGCACAGCCCGCTGCGAACGCCGCTGAAGTCGGTGTAAGTGCTGGCGCCGCCCTGGTTGGGGTTCGGCTCGGAAGCCCCCCCGGAACGGTGATTCAGCACCAGGTCGGCCATGCAGACGATGCCGTTGGTGCGAAAGGCGGCGATGGCATTCTTCAGCTCCGCCTGCGTGCCAAAGTGCGTTGCAGTCGTCCCCTTCTGATTATACTGCCCAAGGTCGTAATAATCGTATGGATCATAACCCATGGAGTATCCCCCGCTCTGGCTCTTGCTCGGCGGGGGAAACCAGATGCGATCTATGCCATAGCCGCCCTGCATGTTGCGCAGGCCCGCCGCGGTGGCTGCCAGCGTCTTATACCAGCCCGAGGGACAATCCCAGAAAAAGCCTTGCATCATGACGTTGGCGATGCTGGCGTTGGTGGGAAGGGCGGGCGGCGCGGGGACCGGATTCGGGGCCGGGGTCGGTGCAACGCCGAAGTTCCAATCGGCGGTCGAGTTGTTGTCCCATGTTCCAGCGCCGTCATTGAAGCAGCAGTTCACCTGGTAGCCTTCCAGCGGCACGACGTAGCTGAAGGTGAACAGGCCGTTGGAAGAGCTGTAAGTCATCACCTGGTCGGGGCTCGCGGTCGGGGACCAGCCGTTGATTCCCCGATGGATCAGGATGGCGCCCGCAGCGGCCAGCGGACCGCCGGCCGGGTTGTAGGTGATCGTGGCCCACTGTCCCGAGGTCGGTATGGGGGGATTGATTGTGCAGTTCGACGCTCCTGCGCGTCCGGGCGTTGCCACCGCCAGGCAGAGGAGCGCGAGCCAGAGGCGGGTGAGTCGTTCAGCCCTGGTCTTCATCGGTCTGCCGGAAAGAAAAAGGCCGCTCTTCCGAGCGGCCTTCCGAAAGGAACACGGCCTCTTCGTTCAACCGCGCCGCCTCCAGAGCATGGCCAGGGCGCCCAGGCCGAGCAGCGCCGCAGTTCCGGGCTCCGGCACCATGGTTACGGCAATGCTGTTGGCAAAAAAGTCGTTGGCGCTGCCCGCATCGGTCTGGCCAACATAGAGTTTAAAATTGGCAACATCTCCGGTGTAGGTGCCGGTGTCGTAGTCGGAGACGCCGCCGGTGCGGGTAATGGCCCAGGTGCCGCTGCCGACACTTGTCTGGGTGACGGCGATGTGGAAGGCGGTGTTGTCGCTCCAGGCGTTCCCGATCGAGCCATTGCCGGTGGCGGCATTGTAAACCACGTAATCGTCGCTCCCGATATTGAGCGTAAACAGCTCGGTGCCACCGGCATTGCGCACCGCAAACCCTTTGTAGCCATTGCGCCAATTGACGGCAATATCAATGGACAGGGTCTGGCCTGCGGAGAGGGCTTGATCGTTCCCGGCTCCGTCCTTGAGAAAACCATAGGCATCCGATTCGCCGTTGCCCGTTCCGCCACTGCCGCCATACATGCCCCAGGACCTGCCCGCCGTGTTGATATCCGCGCCGGGGCCGCCGAGCCCCGTTGAGCTGCCGGTAAAGCGCCCGGCATAGCCTGGCGAGGTGACACTGGTGCTGGTGAACCAGCCGAAATTGCCGGGCTGCGAGCTGCCGAAACTCCAGCCGCTATCGTAATAGGAGTTGCCGGCGTTCTCGCTGAACAGGGCAGAGGCACCCGCATGGTTCGCAAGGAGGCCGGCGGCGGTGAGGCAGAGAAGAGTCTTCATGGTGTGATGAGGCATGATGGGCGGTTGCTTATCGTTTTCTGGCTGTCTGGCACTACGTTAAACTTATAATAATAGCATTACTGTGTCCCATACTATGCCATATTCCCGCTGATGGCAACTAGCCAAAAGGCTAGTTTTCAGCCCCCGGTCCTGAACTTCATCGCCGCCTCGGTGCGGGAGTGAACGTGCAGCTTGTCGTAGATGTGCTGGAGGTGCCATTTGACCGCCGCCACGGTCACCCCCATGCGGTCGGCGATCGCCTTGTTTCCGAGTCCGTTGACCACCAGTTGGAGTACCTCCTTTTCCCGGGGCGAAAGGGTTTCCACTTCCGCCGCCGCGGTGGCCTGGCCCTGGAGTTGCCCGATGACTTTGCGTGCGATCTCCGGCGTCATCGGCACGCCCCCCTGCTGAACCTCCTGGATGGCTGCGATGACCCGTTCGGGGGCGGACCGCTTCAGCAGGTAGCCGCAGGCGCCCGCCCGCAAGGCCTGGAATATGCGCTCGGTATCTTCATAGACCGTGAGGATGATGATTTGGACCTTCGGGAGGAGTTCCTTGATCTCGGCTGTGCAATCAACCCCCGACCTGTCGGGCAGTTGAATATCCATGAGCACCACGTCGGGCTGTTCTTTTGGAATCCTGCGGATCGCTTCGCCGGCAGTCATGCAGGCGCAGACGCACTGGCATCCGGGGGTCCGGTTGATGAGGGTTTCGAAGCCCTCGCGGGTCGTCTTGTTGTCTTCGACAATGGCAACTTTAATCATGGTTGTCCTGGTGGCACTGGCACCCGGAACTGCACCGTGGTGCCGCTTTTGCCCTCGCTCCGGATATCGCACCGGCCGCCCAGAGCTTTGATTCGTTCCCTCATATTCAACAGTCCGTCTGCGCCCGGGCCCGGCTCACGGGCGCCCAGGCCGCGGCCATTGTCGGTGAGCGCCAAAACGAGCTCCTGGCCCTCAACCCTGATCTGCAGCCGGGCCTCCGAGGCCGCGGCGTGGCGGGCGATGTTGCTGAGAGCTTCCTTGAAGGCCAGGAAGACCATGTGGCGGAACTTTGAGTTGATGGGAAAACGCGGCAGGTCCTCGGCTATATCCAGGCCGCAGCTCACGGAGGCAAGCTCGAGGAACTGCTGGGCGTACGAGGCAAAGTAGCTGGCGAGCGAGGCTACGGAATCATTGCGAGGGTTGACCGCCCAGACGATCTCGTCCAGCGAAGTTACAAGGCGCCGGGCCACTCCGGTCAATTGGTCCAGGTACCTGCTTTTCTCGTCGGCGGTGGTGGCCGGGCTCCTGGCCAGCGACCCCAGCATGTTGACTTCCGTCAACCCGGCCCCCAGGTCGTCGTGGAGGTCCTGCGCCATGCGCGCGCGTTCCTGTTCCACCGCCCGCTGCTGCTCCGCGTGCTGCCGCTCGCCGATCTGCGCCTCGAGTTGGAGCGTCCGCTCGGCCACCTGGCGCTGGAGCAGTTTGATCCAGACCAGGGCGGCCAGGAGAATGCCCAGGAGCAGTCCCACGACCGTCAGCAGGCGCATTAATGTCCACCAGGGCGGGCGGGACAGCACCTGGATATCGAAGCCGGAATTCAGCAGGAGCTGGAACGAGTCAATGGGCCTGCTGAGCACGCGGTTGCCGCCCTGCCCGGCGTAAACGCCGGTGAGCCGCAGGTGGCAGCCGGGAGACAGGGAAGCGTCGAAGCCCGAGAGGTCGTTGACGGCCGCCGTGAACAGGTGCCAGCCGCTCTGCATTTCAAGCACGGCCTCGTCCGCTTTCCTGTTAACCCCCAGGAGCACGCCGTCCATCTGCACCCGCTTCGAGTCATACTCATCCCTCACCAGGTCGTCCGGGTCCAACGGCCGCGGCCGGGGCAGCCCGGCCGGCTTCAGGCGCCTGACCACGGCCTCGCGCAGTAAAGGGGACGGGCCGCTGAGGTCCGGGAATCCCACCACCTCCACCAGGTCGCAAACCTGCGCAGTCGGGGCGCCTGCGTAGATGAACCGCAGCCCGGTCTCGCCATCCATGAGGAAACATCCGGCCCGGCTGGCATGCACGATCTGGCCGGCTACCCGGACGCGTTGCAAGGCTCCGGCCCGCGGATCAAAGCGCAGGAGGTCCTCGGCCTTCTTGGCGGGGACTGCGAAGAGATCAGCCGGCGCGGGCTGGATGACGCTCACCCACTGCTGCAGGAGGCGGATGTTGCCCACCTGCACCCGCCGGGCTTCCTTGTCCCAGGCGGCGAACAGGCAGCCCCGCAGGCGTACGAGGGCGTTTCGGTAGTCCGCCGGCAACGGCGGGGCCATAGCGTCGAGCTGCACATTGATCGGTCCGTCGCGCGTGAGCAGCGTGATGGTGCCGCCGTTGATCGAGGTCACCACTCCTTCGAGCTCCACATACTGGCAGTGCAGGCTGCCGTTCAGGAGCTGGTCCCACGACGGATGCGCGGGGGGCGGCAGAATGCCCGGGCCAAGACGCTCGATCCGGGATGCGCTGATGAAGGGCGAAAACTCCCCCGGGACCGTGTGCCCTTCCAGCTCGCAATAATCGCCGGCTCGCAGCGGGGAGGGTCGTCCCATGTTCACGAAGATTCCTCGTGTTGCGTCTTGCACGGTGACCGCGTCGCCTTGCAGGGCGCTGGTGACGACGCCCCGGAGTCTGACCGGGTAACCACGATTCAATTCCTCCGCGCTCAACTGGTTGACCTGGTCAGCCGTGGTCAGGATCGGGAGGGAGCCCGATTCGCCGGGGGCGCCTCCGAGCCGGCGGAAGAGGCCGCACTCCAGCGCCAGGTTTGCGCCCTGCCTGTTGAGTCTTCCGAGGACCTCCACCGTCTCGCCGACGCTGTAGCTGATCTCGGCGGTGTTCAGGGTGATGCTTCCGGACCCGTCCTCCAGCGCTGGGGGGTGTCCGTTCGCGGCGGCGCGAAGCTGGCCGCGCAGGTGAACCACCGGCGGCGGGTTGCTGAAGGCGGGCGCGCTGGCCGCGTTGCTGATCGTCACCAGCGGGTAGGTGGTCCAGAGATCGGGCGTGACGTAGCGCTGTTCAATATTATTCCAGCCCTGCACAAAGCACTGGCCGGGCACCTTGACACCGTCAACGCGCAGAAGGGACCGGCAGGCGCCAACAGCCCGGATCCGGTTCTGGGGCACGAGGGTGAACGAACAGTTGGAATCCTCCGCGACCTTCAACCGCATGATCCCGGCCGCCGTAGCCAGTTCGATCTCCAGGCCGTCCTGGAGGCGGTTGACAGAGGTGACGGTCCCCTCGACCTCCGACCACTGGTAGTCCTCCATTTCCGGAGGCGAGGGACCGCCGGTGACCGGGCGCGGTGGCGGCAACGGGGCGGTTCCGGGAACGGTGACCCGCACCGTCGGCTCTCCGATATACAGGCGGCTGCCATCATCGGATTTCAGGTGAAAGGTGTAATCCCCCTCCCGGGCGATCCGCAGGCAGCCGCTGAACTGGAGCCCGACATGTTCGCCGCGGCTCGCCACCTCCAGCGTGAAATTGCTGACTGACCCGGACTTGACGGCGGCGAGATGGTTGAGATCGGGTAGCATGCTCCACCCCACGCTTTCGCAGCAGCGGTAGTCCAGCCCGTTGACCAGGTTGGTGGCCCCGGTCGAACCCCCTGCCTGCGGCCGGAAGAGCGCCGAGTCGGGAACCTTGCGCCGCGCCAGTCCCGGCCCTTCGTATTGGAGCTCCAGTTCTGATTTGTCGGTGCGGTTGAACCAGGCTACCCGGATCGGGTGGAAGCCGGTCTCGAGGTGAATGCTTGCGGATTTTTCAACCGCCGCATGCAGGCCGTCATTGTCCACGACCGGGATGCTCGTGAGCTTGATGCCGTCAGTGGTCGGCGCCACGGTACAGTCTCCCTCCAGCTTGAGCTGGTCTCCCGCTCTCGGCATCCGGCAGGGCAGATCCAATCCCAACAGGTCGGTGCCGGAGGTATCATGCAAAATCAAGGTGCCGTGCCTCGCATCCCCCCACCAAACGGTGCCCTCCACCTTCAGAGCCACAACGACGCTCTGCTCCGCCGTGGCCGCGCGGCGCAACTGGGCCAGGCTGGTGATCGTGGAGCGGGCCGCAGGGCCCGGATCGCCGGCAGCCTTTCCGGGGACCGGCCGCCAGGCAAAGAGCAGAATCGGCGCGAGCACCCAACCGGCGAGCCGCGTCAAGATTGAAGCAAATCGGTGGCGGTTGAGGCAGTTCATCGGCTCTTTTTCTTCATCGGTCTGATTCCATGCGGGAAATCATGTGCATGGCCTTGCGCCTACTCAAGCCCGAATGCCACCAGACCCTTTTGGCCGCGGAGCATCGGCGTTACTTGTCCGCTCCCGTAGCGCACTCAACCTCGAAGCGGACAAGAATGTCCAGTGCCGCCAGGATTTGAAGCACCACCTCCCGCGGGGAGGTTGAAGGAATGGACTGGGGGGGAGGCAACGATACAGCCCTTTCAGGGTTGGCGTGCTTTTCGGTGCGGTTACCCGGGGTAGCGCACGGTGCGCAACCCCGGGCTGAGTGATGCAATC
>JAPLUA010000180.1 GCA_026397855.1 Verrucomicrobiota bacterium
CTCGGGGGAGGAGAGGGAGGAGAGGGACTGGAGTTTGGACATTTCAGGCAGAGCTTTATCCTGAAAGGATGCGATCACATAGCCCAGGGTTGCGCGCTGCGCGCTACCCTGGGTGTATGTCGGGTGTGGGAATCAACCCTGAAAGGGGTTGCATCGGTCTTTTCCTTCACGGTCGGCAATCGCACTCTGGTGGAGAAGACCGTATGCGCGAGAATCCTGGCCAGCGATTGCGGTATGGCGGTGAGAATGCGCTGCAACCCTTTCAGGGTTGAGAAAATGTGGGGACACAGACCCAGGGTAGCGCGCGGCGCGCAACCCTGGGCTTTGTGATACAATCCCGTTGGGATTGGCCGATCTGGCTGGGCTGAGTGATGCCATTCCCGTTGGGATTGGCCGATCTGGCTGGGCTGAGTGATGACATCCCCGTTGGGATTGGCTGCTTTCCAGTCCGCAGAATGCCCAAACACCAGGCCCTCTCCTCCCTCGGGGGAGGAGAGGGAGAAGCCGCCGCGTCTCGCGCGGGGCCTACCTTAATTCAACAGCAGTGCCCCTCGGGACACCCCCCAGTGGTAAGACAGCAGTAAGACAGCAGTAAGACACGGGTAGGCTGTGCTCAAGGCACTGCCCCGGGGATGGCAGGTGGTTGCTTGCCCGGTTCGCCCACGATGCGGTTGAGGCCGGTCAGGTTCGGGGTGGAACAAGTCGAATCCCCGCCACCTCGCCTGCCAGTCGCAGGGGCGCCCCGGCGCTATGGCAGCGCGTTGATTCGGTAGAACCTGCTCGAGTTGGTGGCCGAGTTGTCGAGCCAGCTTGTGCTGGGACTGGCCCCGGTGACCACGCCGCTGACCGGCGCAAAACTGGCGTCCGGGGCTGCCGCGGACCAGATCCGGTAGGTCCTGCCGGCAACGCTCGACCACGTCAGGAGGTTGCCATTGGCCAGGCTGAGAATGCGGAGCACGGAGTTGGCATCCAGCGGGTTGGTGCCCGCGAGGTCTTCGGCTCCGTTGCCCATGCCGTCATGGTCGTAGTCGCCATTGGGGTCGAGCAGGATCGTCCCGGCACTGGTTGCACTCCGGGAGCCCTCAACCTCCGCATTGTTGATGGCGCTGACCTCCGCGTAGAGGGTGGCCCCGAGGTTGTTGCTGACCGTCACGCTGGTGCCGCTGACGATGGCGTTATAGGCGTTCGAGCCGCCGAGTGAAGTGCCGATGATCACATGGTAGCCGGAGACGCCGCCGTCCGGGTCCGCAAGGGCGGGCCAACTGAAGGTCACGCTGGCGCCGAGGGCGTAAGGCTTGGGCGTGCCGGGAGCGCCCGGGGCGGCAGGCGGCGTAACGTCGTAAAGCTTGAGATACTGCGGCTCGAAGGGGGCATTAGTCCAGCCGCCGTCGGTGCCGGGCACGGAGTTCAGTGAGACGAAGATGCCATTGGCTAGCACGTTGCTGCCTGCGGTGCCGCCGCCTGGCCAGAGCCAATAACTGCGCCGGCGGTTCCCGTGCCAAGGCCAGCTACGCCTTTGCGGCCAGCGACGACATCGGCTAGCCCGTCTGCTGCACCCGTGCCGCCTGCCGATATTGTCCCACTCCAGTTTAATCAGACGTTGCGGTCGAGGTTGGCAAAGGCGAAGACCACGTCATGGTAGTTGGGGGAGCCGTTGGCCTGCTCGTATTTGGCGACGGAGAAGATGCCCGGTTGCGGGCTGCCGCTGCCGGTCTGGTTGAGGAAGTAGCGGTTCGAGGATCGCAACGCGGCGCTGAAGCCCCTCGCCTGGTTGATGGCGGCATAGACCGGCCAGAGGAAGTCCACCCCGTAGCCGCGATTGCGGAAGATCGGCTGGAGGGAGTTGTATTTCTTGAACTGGGGGATCAGCTTGCCGAAGTTGACCTCGTAAAGGTCGAAGCTGTTGGTGCGGGAGATGCCGAGTTCCTGGCCGTAGAAGATCATCGGCACACCATCCATCGCGCCGCACGCCGCATAGCGCACCAGGGCCTGGAAGGGGTCGTCGTAGTTCTCCTCGTCATGGGATGTGGTGTTGAGCAGCACCAGCCCCTGCCCGTAGGCGCTGCGGCGGTCCTCGAAGATGTTGCGGTAATCGCTCGCGGTGGCGGCCGACTTAAGGGGGAAGACGATGTTCTCGTTGAGAATATCAAAGTGCCGGTTGGAGCGGTAGGTTACCGCGCCGCCGTCGAGCGATTCGGTCATGAAGACGAAGTCCCACTTCCGGCTGCGCACCTTGTTGATGAGATACTCCCAGCATTGGGGCGGCAGCCCCTGGCCGAAGTCGGCGCGCAAGCCGTCAATCCCCCTGGCCGTCTGGGCGGCTGGCGTGCCGGCGGGGCAGCCGGTCTTGTCGAGCCAATAGAGGATGTAGTCCGAGAAATAGCGCCAGACGTTGCGCGTGACAGGGTCGAAGTGTCCGTTCTGGTCGCCGGAGGAGCTTTCGCTGCCGATGCTGGTGTCGAACCAGTCCGCCTCGCTGAGGTGGGCACCGGTCTGCGAAGCGTTGGCCACGAGCGCGGCGTAGCGGCCGAAGTAAACGTCATGCACGTCGGCCCATTTGCCAAAGTCATAGCGGTCCGGCGCGAGGGCAATGTTCCCGGCGACGGAAGCGCGCATGTCGTAGGCGTCGGCGCGCGAGTAGAAGCGCGCCTCCCAATTGCGAATCTCGCCGGCGGGCGGCGCGTTGCTGGCGAAGTAATACGCGCCGCTGGCATCCAGTTCGCAGTCCCACGCCGTGTGATTGAAGGCCGCATCGAGCATCACATTGATCCCCGCGCTATCGGCGGCCGCCACGAAGTTGGTGAACTCAGTCATGGCGGCGTCGCGTGTGCCGGCCTTGCTCATGAGGGGGTTGACCTGGAAGAAGTTTTTGACCGAGTAAGGGCTGCCGACGGAGTAGGGCTGCCCGGTGGCGGGATCGGTCTGCCGTCCCTCCACACCGATGGGATGAATGGGCTGGAACCAGAGCCAGTTGACGCCGAGGTCCCGGGCATAGGCGAGGTTGAAGCGGTTGGTTATGGGGTCATAGGGCCTCGACCCCGGGCCGCCGTGGAGGTCGGCAAAGGTGCTGCGCTGGTAGTCCTGGGTGCCCTGTGCCCCGATATTCAGGACGTTCAACTCGTAGAGCGTGATGTCGCGCGCCTTGCGGGGCGCAACCACGATCGCGTGGTCGCGGCGTCCGTTGCTCGAATACCAGACCCAGTTGGTGTTGCCGGTCACCTTGTAGCGCGCCGTCAGCCGGTAGGCCCCGGTCTTCTGCGCGTTGAGCGTAAGCGCATACTGGCCGGGCTGCCCGCTCGCGGTCATCGGGTACGCCTTGTGGTAGTTGCTGTCGTCGCCGGCTGCTATCGCGTTGCCATCGGGCGGCACAATGCCGTCCTCGATGCCGTCGCCGTTTGCGTCGAGGGTGACGCGGTCACGGCGGTTGAGATTGGAGAAGACCTCGGCCGTCGTGACATTCGAGGCGTTGGGGGAGAACTGGATTGCTAGCGGCACGGCATCCCCGGCATTTTCATCCACAAAGACGTGGGTGGTGGTGTAATCGGCATTCAGGCCGTTGACGGTGAGCGTCGGGTCGCCCGCCGTGCCCATCGAGAAACTGAACACTGCGTTGGGGGTGCTCGCCTTGTAGTCCGCAAACTTCTCCTCGTTGTTGCTGCTGTGCCAGACCCCGATCTTGTACCGGATCGTGGCAAAGGCCGGGAGATTGCTCATCGTGCCCTGCCACCACAGGGCGTTGCCCGCGATGCTGGGATCGCCTTCCACGTGGTCCAGGCTCAAGTCCGCCGCCTGCGAAGTGCCGCTTGCGACACCCAGCGAGCCGGCGGGCGTCGAGCCGTCGGTTGTGTAATAGACGCTCGCGTGGTCGGCCCACCGCGACGCAAGGCTGCCGTCCTTGCCGATGTAGCCCGCCTTGATCCACAGGTTCGCGTTGTTGTGGGTGGCGTCGGCGCCTGGGCTGATAACCCGGTTACCCGAGTGGAAGAGCCAGGCGGGGCGATTGCGGATCGTGAACGCGCTGTCGGCAGCAACACTTTGGGTGGCAGTGGTGGCGCTGCCGCCGTCACCGCCATAAATGTAGGTGTTTTCAGCGCCGGAATCGAAGGTGAGATAGAGGTAGTATTGAATGACTTCGTTGGTGCCAAAGATCGAGGTATTGAAGGATGCTCTCCAGTACTGGTTGTTCGGGCTGGGACTGCCGTTCGTGTGCCAGTTCAGCGCCGTGCTGCTCCACGCGCTTTGGGTAAGCCCTTTGAAGTAGAGCGTACCGCCTGTTTGGTTTGCCGCGCCGTAGCCCGGGTTGTTGTACTTCTGTAGTCCCTGGTAGATCGTGACCGTTGTATTGGCGGCCATCTCGAACTCCGGGTTGCGCATGTTGACCCCGAGGTCGCCGGCGTTGTCGGGAATGTGCCAGGCATTGGCGAGCACACCCAGGCATCGCTGGCCGCCACCGACCCACAGGGTCAGGCAGGCAAGGAAGGCCAGACCCAGTTGGTTTCTCATGGTGCTTTGCTTCGATTGAATCCGGTGAAGCGCCCCAGGCCGGGCGACGCTCAAGGCAGAACCTGGATGCGATAATACCGGTTGGTTGCGTTCGTCGAGGAATCGAACCACCGGGTTACCGGGCTGGCGGGAGCGGCCGGCACGACGGCCCCAGCTATCGGCGCCATGGGAGACATCAGGTTCGTCGTCGCCAGCACCTGGTAGGTCTTACCGGGCACGCTGGACCAGGTCAGCTCGACCGGGTTGCCGGAAACCATGTCCGTGATGTGCAGGAAGGAGTTCGGGTTGTAGGGATCGGTTCCGGCAATCAGCTCGAGCCAGTCCGGCACTCCGTCGTGGTCGGAGTCGAGCGGCGAGTTGCGGATGCCGACCATCACGGTCCGCGTGTCGGCCAGCGTGATGCCGTTGGTGAAGAGAACCTGGATGGTATTGGTGCCCGGCGCGAAGCCAGTCCGGTTGCAGTAGATCTGCCGCATCCCGGCACTGCAGCCGTAAGGCCGGATGACGTAGAGGCTGTTGCTGTTTGCGTCCTGCCGGGGCTGGAAGACGCCATTAACATAGATGCTGAACAGGTTGTAGTTGTTCGTCGTCAGGGTGGACGTGAAGCAGGAGGAGATGGTGAACACATCGTTCGATCCGAGGATCAGGACCTGCCCGTCCGCGCCCGGGTTGACGATCTTCAGCACGGTGGACGGCCCCTGAGCGTTGATCGTGCGAGTCAGCACCGTGTAGCGGTTTGTGTAAACGGCCGACGCCGTATCCTTGAGGTACACGTTGATGGTGGCCGTGCCGCTGCTGGCGACCGGACTGTAGGTGAAGCGGTATTCCTGCGGATACCCGGGGAATTGCTGGCTCAGCGTCCCATCCGGCGTGACCGGGGAAGCCGCCCCGCAGACCTGGCCATTGTTGTCCGTAATGCAGTAATCCGCCGCGGTGGCCAGGCTGTCCGCGCGCACCACCACCGTGTAGCTGCTGCCCGTGAGCGCGCTGCCGTCCGTAGCAGGGTAAGCAATAACCCCGCCCGGCAACTGGCCGGCATAATAAAACGTCTGCAGGAAGGTGTTATAAACGCCTGACTTGCCGCTGCGCGGCAGGAAGCTGCGCGCGCGCACGATATGGAACCCGCTGCGCAGGCCGGTCGCGGTGTTGTTGGTGTTGAGATCGTTATGGAGCCAAGGGGTGGCGGCAGCCGGGTTGAAGTTGGTGATGCCGAACTGTGTCAGGCCGTAGAGCTTGGCGACGTCGGCGTCCGAGATCGTGCTGATCGGGCTGTAGCCGCCCTTGAACAAGGCCACCTTGTAACGCACCTGTGTGCCCGCGCCGGCCGCGGGGATGGTCCCGCGCCACCAGTCATTGGTCGCGGCGGCGGCATCGGCAGCCCTCCAGAACGCTTCCACCACCTGCGTGCCGCCCTTGCCGGCGCCAAAAGAACCTTCCGGATTACTGCCATCGGTCGTGTAGTAGATGAAGCACTTGTCCACCTGGAACTGGTTGCCGGACTTGACCCAGATGTCCACGGCCTGCCCGGTGTTCGGACTGTATGGAACGCGCTGCGTAGCCGTGCCGAGCCCGTTGGCGGTGTTGGCCACCGCGGGATCATGATGCACCCAGTCGGCAGTCTGCGTCTTGATGCCCAAGCCCCCGCCCGAGCCATTGACCACCTGGGTGTTGGTACTGCCGACGGTGTAGTAGTAGGTTTCGGCGCCGGCAGAGAAGATGTTATCCCGGACCACATCGCGCGCGCCGAACTTCTCCGGCCCGAAGCGGAATTGCTGCATCGCCTGCTCGTAGCCCAGGAACACATCAGACACATAGCCCGGCCGGTTGTCGCGCCGGTCAAAACCGTTGGTCGGGCCGATCTGCATCTGGCTGTTCAGATCGAGGCCGCCGTCCATCTTCATGAGCGCATTCACAGCCGACGCGTCGCCGCGGGCCAGGATGTCGAAGGGCGCATTGGTCAGGACGGGAACCCGGATGGCATAAGTATTGGTGGTGCCAGCAACGCTTCCCTCGCCGGGAGCCAGGAGGATGCTGCCACCGGAGTCCACGCCGCCCCGCATCTTGAAGGGATAGGCCGGGTTGAAGCCGGGATCGCCGTTGCTGCCGTCGCGCCGATAGACCAGAAGGGAGGGTGCCGCCGCGCCGCCCTGACGGAAGGTGATGGCGTTGGTCAGCGCATTGGCGCGGCTCGGCTCCGGCCACTGATAGGCGTAAACGACCCAGCCCCCTGCCGGAATCAGCAACTCAATGGCCCCGCCCCCCGGGGCCAAAGCCTGGCCTCCCACATAGATCTTACGCTGCGCCGGGTCGGCGGCGCCGGCGGTGGAAGTCGCCTCGGCCTGGTTGGTTGTCGCGGCGTGCACCAGCAGCTTCCCACAGGTGCGCGAATTGCCCCCGTTTGGCGACGTGGTGGCCATCTGCGACAGGACCGACCCGGGCGGAAAGCCGACCACCAGCCCAACACCCTTGGACGGGCTCCCGTTATAGCAATTGTAGTAACCGTCGTCCGTTCGAGCCACCCCGTCATCGAAGAGGACATCGCCGGCGGGCGAGTTATACGTCGCATTCATCGCGAACAGCACGACCGTTGCGTTCGGGTCGTTGTAGGGATCGGCGGTTTGCACGTCGCGGTAGTCGTAGCGCTCGAAGGCCACGATATGGCTGTCGCTCCAGCGGGGGCGGGTGCCGCCACGGGCGAGCTGGTTGTGAAGGTAGGAGATCTCCGGCATGGCGTTATCCCCGTACTGCCCCAGGTAATCGGTCAGCGGAACCTGGGGAAAGGTCTCTCCGCTGGAGGGCGGCCCGGCCCAGTTGAAGTTGTCCGAGTAGATCATCGGCAGCCCCTCGCGCATGAAGTAGTAGGCGTTTTGCGCCTCCCGATGGGTGGGGCAGCAGAGAATATGATCCTGGTCCTCGGCAAGTTGGACGCCCTGGGCTGCGCTGAAGGCTCCCCCGTAGGGATTGTAGTCGCGCTGGTCCAATCCCGTCGGCAGCGAACCGCCGCCTTGCAGGGCGCCGTTCATGACCGTGCGCAGGGGCGAGTTGAGCAGCCGCATGCCGGTGGAGATGTATTCGCCGTAGGATGGCGGGGGGCCGAGGTGCTCGCCAAACAGCATCGCGTCGTTGCGCGGCACCTCGGTTTCGAAGCAGCTATTGCGGTTGTCGTCGGATTCGATATAGCCGTTGGTGGCCACGTTGTTGCCATATCCGTGCGTGAAGTCGAAGCTCGCCTGGATGCCACCGAGGTAGCCGCGCCAGCTCGTCGAGCTGTCGCCGAAGAAGGGCGACTGCACGTGCTTGACCGCGTCCAGCCGGAACCCATCGCACTTGGTGGTATAGAGCGTCCACATCGCTGCACGCGTCAGGTAATCCTCTACCCGCTCCGCCACCGGCTGGCCGTTGGTGCCGTTGAACCCGTGCCAGCTTCCCGCCGGCCAGCTAAAGCCGGGAGAGCTTCCCGCCAGCCAGCTTCCCAGGAAGGCTGAGTTGGTGTCCATGTAGTAGTCGCGGTTGGCGGGCTGGCGGACAAAGAAGGGCTTGGCAGCCTGGCTCCAGAGTGTGGGGCCGAAATTATAGTTGATGCCGCCCGGCTCCGTGGCCAGGTCGCAAAGCCCGTTGATGGGCTCGTTCTGCACAAGACCCTGGTTATTCCAGTCCTGGACGTCTGGCCAGTTCCGGTTGCCGCTGCTGGTGGTCTGCAGGTGAAAGTCCTGCGGCCATAGACCGGGGAAGACATTGGTGGGCGTGTAAACGTCGTAGCCGGGCACCATGCCCTGCCGATGATTCATGATGTTATCGAAATAGACCCGAATGCCAAACCGGTGCGCTATCTCCACCATTTGCAGCAACTCCGCCTTCGTGCCGTACTTCGTGGGGACGGTGCCATTTTGGTTCTTGTCGCCCAAATCAAACGGATCGAACAGGTCGTAGCCGACCGAATAGACGCTTCCCGCTTTGGCCGGCGAGGGCAACCAAAGGCTCGTGTAGCCGGCCTCGGCCAGCTCGGGCATCTTCTGGCTGAGATCGGCCCACCTCACCTGGAATAATTCGAGCATCGCCTCCCCACGCGCGCCGGCCAAAGCCGCCAGCGAAAGCGCCAAACAGCTAATCCAGTATCGCATCTGATGAACAAGGCGGATCCGCATAAATAGTCAATCCAGCATTATAACATACACTCGGGACAGCCAACACCGCACGAATATGCGGCGACCGACGAAGCCACACTGCCAGCCCAAACCCCGAACATTCAAGGCACTCCAAGGCTCCCCAGAGCCACCATAAAGTCGTGTACAAGGGGTGCTCCATGGATGCTCATGCTTGAGCCCGTTGCGCTTCCCTGGTGCATCCGGTGTACTCCCCTTGTACACGCTTCGAGACAGTGAAGAGGAGCCTTGGGCGTTGGTTTGTCCAAAGGCACCGTAACATTCGTTTCCGCAACTACTTGCTGCTCACCAAAAGAGAGTAGCGGCGGGACGATCGCGCTGCTCACGTTGTCGCGGCCTTCCATCCCGGTCCTGGTCTGACTCCGCCCTGCTCTTGGCCCTCGCCTCCGCCGCCTCAGGCGCATCGTTGGCTGCCCTACCGCACAAACATGCGGGAATCGGAATCTTGATACCCGGACACGGCTATGATTATGTAACCTTGATGCCATTAGCGCCTGTTGAGTCGTGGGAACCCCCAAACCCGGGGGGGGGGGTGTCCGACGCGTCCCTTGCCGCCGGTGGCGGTCACCCAGCAGTTCTATCGGGTTAAGCGGCTGCCTTAGCCCGCCACCAAGCTTTACTGAATTATGAAACATCCAACTACTCACCGCCGATCACTCACCCCCATCCTCGCGCTGGCCTTGCTGGCCGCTGCGCTCGGCGGCTTCGCGGCCGAACCTGCGAAGATCACTCTATCCTCCCCCCAATGGCTCCGCGACGGCGTGGTCTATGAGATCTACCCCCGCAACTTCTCCGCGGATGGCGATTTCAACGGCATCACCGCCCGCCTGGACGAGCTGAAGGATCTGGGGGTGAACATCCTCTGGCTCATGCCCATCCATCCCCTGGGGGAGAAGATGCGCAAGGGCACCCTCGGCAGCCCCTACGCCGTCCGCGATTACTTCGCCATCAATCCTGCCTATGGCACCGAGGTCGACCTGAAGCGCCTGGTGACCGAAGCCCACAAGCGCGGCCTCAAGGTCATCATTGATGTCGTCGCCAACCACACCGCCTGGGACAGCGTGCTCATGCAGCACCCGGAGTTCTACAAACAGGACGCTACCGGCAAGATCATCCCGCCGGTCAAGGAATGGACCGATGTCGCCGGCCTGAACTACCAGAACCCCAAGCTGCGGGAATACATGATCAACATGCTCAAGCACTGGATTGACCCCGCCGGAGCCGACCTGGACGGGTTCCGCTGCGACGTCGCCTCCGAAGTCCCCACCAGCTTCTGGGAAGAGGCCCGCGCCGAGCTGGTGAAGGTCAAGCCGGACATCATGATGCTCGCCGAGGCCAGCAAGCCCGAGCTGCTGGTGAAGGCGTTCGACCTGGATTACTCCTGGCCCCTGCACGGCACTTTGAACGATGTCCTGCTCCGCGGCGCGCCGGCCTCCGAGCTCAAGCGGTCGTGGGAGGAGAGCCGGAAGCAGTTCCCCGAGGGCTCCCTCCACCTGCGATTCTCCGACAACCACGACGAGGCGCGGGCCGTCGCCCGGTTCGGCGTCAGGGGCGCCCTGGCCGCATCAGTCCTCATGTTCTCGCTCGATGGCGTGCCCCTCCTCTACAACGGCATGGAAGCCGGCGACGCGACCGAGTCCGGCGACCCGGCCCTATTCGAGAAGCTGCCGGTCTTCTGGAATTCGAAGGAGCGCCCCCCCTTGCGCCAGATCTACCAGGGCCTGATCAAGCTGCGGAAACAGTATCCCGCCTTCCGCAACGACCGCACCGTCTGGCTGCACACTTCAGACGAGGCGAACCTCGTCACGCTCCTGCGCTTGGATGAGAAGGACGAGTTTGTGATCGTCATCAACTTCTCCAACCGCCCCGCCACCGGCTGGGTGGAGGTGCTCCACGACCGCGAGTTCAAGCCCGTGGCGGTCGCTGGCATGCCCGAGGCCCCCACCGACGGCTTCCCGCTGTTTCGCCTCAACGGCTTTGAGTGGCGGATCTACCACCGCACGGTGAAATAGGACAGGTGCCGCGTGAAGGGGCCAACCCATAGCCTGGGTCATTTTGGCAAGTGACAGTCATTTGAGCATAGCCTTGTTGTTGGAAACCGTGAATTGCGGCCTGCCTGGTGACGGCCTGGAATCCGGTATGGCGCGTAGCGCGCAGACGGCATTGCCTTTGGCCGGTGACAACAATTGCCGCCGCCGCTCTTGACCTTGATGCTGGAGGAGGAACAAAAAAGGCATTGGCCACGAAATACGCCAAATACACGGAAGGGAATTTCACACCCGTTGGCCACCCCTTCCCGCTGGACAGAATGCGTCAAGAGATTAGGATGGCCAACGCCTATGCGTCCGGGGTCCATCAAAATAAGCCGTGTCCACTTTCCCGTGACCACCCTCGGGTACGGCCGGCGCATAGGCGTCTGGCTCCAAGGGTGTTCGATTCGCTGCCCAGGCTGCATCAATCCGGATACATGGGATTTCGCCACCGGTTGGGAGGCCACACCGGAGGAGTTAATGAATCTCGTGGGGCGCTGGCTGTCGGAGGCAGACGGCATCACGATCACCGGCGGAGAACCCTTCGATCAGCCCTCCGGGCTCCAGCTACTGCTCCAGTCTCTCCGCGCGCACTTCGACGGCGACTTGCTGGCGTTCTCCGGTTACAGCCACGACATACTCTTCGCGAAGCACCCCGCCATTCTCCAGCACCTCGATGTGCTGATCACCGGGCCTTTCGATTCCGCTGCCGGCCAGAGCCTCTCTCTCCGCGGCTCCGATAACCAGCGAGTCTTCCTCCTCACCCCCAAAGCCACCTCACGTTACCCCGCCGACATGGACAGCCGTCCCTGGGAAGGCGTGCGCCACCTGGACATCTTCTTCGACGGCAACGATGCCTTCATGGCGGGCATCCCAAAACCCGGCTTTTCAGCCGCGCTGCACCGGGGCTTGCAGTCGGTGGACCTGCGGTCCGGAACCCCGCCTCCTCAATTTGACCCCAAGCAGCCAGCCCTCCTTCAAAATCAATATGAGTGATCTGATCAAGCGCTGCCGTTGCGGACACGAGAACCCGGAAACTGAATCCTTCTGTCTGAAGTGCGGCCAGCCCATTCTTCAGTTGGAAGCCGTCTCCCCCGCCGCTGCCACTCAGCCTACGCCCACCAAACCGCCGATCGCACGCCTCCGGAAGAAATGCTCCCGATGTGGCAACCTGAACGACGCTTACGCGATCCTTTGTGCCTGTGGCACACCCCTTGAAGCTAACGCCTTCCCCGACGAAACAGCCCAGGCGGACGAGGAGAGCCCACCACGGCCCACAAACGCCGCTGCCTCCCTCCCCGGCATCCTTCCAACCTCAGCGAGTGCGCCAGACGTCACGCTGAGAGAGAACCGCCTGTATCTGGTTGTCGGCACTGCGCAGCATGAGTGTCACGAGGGGGACATTCTCGGGCGCGAAGGCACGCTTGCGAACCATGTGTTCAGTGCCCTTAAAACCGTCTCGCGCCGGCACGTCCGCATATCAAAACAGGGCGGCCAATGGCACCTTGCCCCCCTCCCCGGAGTAGTGAACAAAACCCTGCTCGACGGACGTGATCTGCCCACCGCCGGCTCGGCACTCACTGCCGAGCACACCTTGACGATGTCTTCCCAATGCGAAGTAAAGCTGAGGGTGCTCGCATGACGCTCTGGACCTGCGACATGGCTTGGGCGTCACACTCCGGGCAGGTCCGTCCGAATAACGAGGACGCCGTCCTGCCTGACACCGCCGATGCAGACACCAGGATCGCGCAGGTCCACACGCGGCAAATCAAGGCGAGCGACGGCCTCCTGCTGGCAGTGGCCGATGGCGTTGGCGGACACAATGCCGGCGAGGTCGCCAGTCGTGAGACGGTGCAGTTCCTCCGGCAGATGCCAGAGCGAACACCACAACCGCTCGCCGAAAGGCTGCTCCGGCTTCATGACCACCTCCGACGCCTGGCTGACAGCCGCCCGGATTGGTCAGGCATGGGATCAACGGTCGCCGGACTTATGGCGGGCCCCGAAGGACTGTGGGTTTTCCACTTGGGCGACTCACGCGTGTATCAGGTGCGCGACCGCTTCATGGAGCAGTTGACGGAAGATGATAGCCTCGCTTCGATCCTCGTCGAAGCCGGACAACTCCCCGCCGGCGATAAGCGTCCGGAAGGCACCAACGCGCTCACACAGTTCCTCGGCGCCACCCATTTGCAATCACCGGTCCAGCCCCACCTGCAACCAGTGAAGATTTCCGGACCGCGGCGCTTCCTGCTCTGCACCGATGGCTTATCCGACACATTAACCCTGGACGAAATGGAATCCTGCGTCGCTTCGAGCCCTCGGCCCGCCCTCGTCTGCCAGGCGCTGCTGACGCAAGCTCTGCAGGCCAACGCCAAGGACAATGTAACCCTCATTGTCGCCGATATTGAACCCGTCCCAACGCCCGCTTCCTCCGAGCTTAACACCACCACAGTAGAGCACCCGTTATGAACGAATCCGAATTCACCAAGGAAACCGCTACCCCGCGCTGGGCCAAAGACCTGCTCCGGTTCCTCCCGGTAAAAGCCCAATTCATCCTTTCCGGCAACATCCGCGACTATTACCCCTTCCCCCGCGTCGAGTCTGCCGCGACGGACCTCCCCGCCAGCACCCCCACCAACTACCTGCCCCTGCCGCTGCCGGGCTACGTGACCGAAGTCCTTCACTTGGCCGGCTACGAGCTGTTCCTGTCCTACAACCCCGTGGACGGATTCTCCGTCATCGTGCCGCGCGGAGAGCAAGCAGACCAGGCCCGCAAGCGCGTCAATGACTTGTTCAACCTCAGCTTGGACGCCACCAACTCCTTCAAGTGCAGCCTGCAGAAGGCGCTTGAGATAGTCGAGAAAGTCATCAACTGCCGCGAGGCTGCCTGCGCCGTGCTACTAGACTTCGCCTCGCGCTACGTCAAACGCGTGGACACGCTCGACGAGAAGGAGCACGAGTTCTGCACCCGGGCGCTGACCCTCTGCCACAAGGCCCAGCCCGTAATGACGCCGAAGATGGCTGCCGCCCTGTTCAACCCCGTGATCTGGATGTGCGATAAGGAAAACGACCTGCCCGACTGGCTGGTCCTCAACAACCCGCGTCTGCGGGCAATTACTGTCCCCAAACCCGATCACGTCGTCCGCGGCGCGCTGGTCACCCAACTCACCTCCGGCCTCCCCGGCTTCAAGGAAGCGTCGGCCGAAAAGCGCAAGCAGCTTCACGAGGTCTTCAACGAGCAAACTGAAGGACTCTACCTCACCGACGTCATTGCCGTCGTCCAGCTTTGCCGGCGGGAGAAGCTCGGTTTCGAGGAGATCGGCGAGGCGGTCCGACGCTACAAGCTCGGCGTCACCGAAGACCCTTGGAAGCGCCTGGACCGGGATAAAATCGCTCGCGCCGAGGAACTCATCCGCCAACGGGTTAAAGGGCAGCACCAGGCTGTCATTAAGGCGCTGGACATAATCAAACGTGCGGTCACGGGCCTCTCTGGATCGCAGGGCTCCAAACTGGGCGGAAAGCCGCGCGGCGTGATGTTCCTGGCCGGTCCTACGGGAACCGGAAAGACGGAGTTGGCCAAGACCATTACCGAACTGCTCTTCGGAGACGAGCGCGCCTACATCCGCTTCGACATGAGTGAGTTCAACCACGAGCATGCCGACCAGCGTCTCATCGGCTCCCCGCCCGGCTACATCGGCTCGGATATGGGCGGCGAGCTGACCAACGCCATCCGCGAGAAACCCTTTTGCGTCGTGCTCTTCGATGAAATCGAAAAGGCCCACCCCCGCATCCTCGACAAGTTCCTCCAGATCCTTGACGACGGGGTGCTGACCAGCGGCCGGGGCGAGCGCGTTTACTTCAGCGAATCGGTCATCGTCTTCACCTCCAATCTCGGTATCTACAAATCCGACGACGAGGGCCGCCGCGTTCTCAACGTCAAGGTTGACGACCCCTACGATGTCGTCGAGCGCCGCGTGCGGGACGAGATCACGAACTATTTCAAAACCCAGATCAATCGCCCCGAACTCCTCAACCGCATCGGCGAGAACATCGTCGTGTTTGACTTTATCCGTCCCGACGTTGCCATCCAGATCTTCGACAAGATGCTGGCCAACATCCTCGAACGGCTCGCCGACCGCCAAAAAGTCCGGATCCAGATTCCCGACAGCGTCCGCGACCAGTTGCGCGGGCATTGCCTCAAGGACCTCAGTAATGGCGGTCGAGGCGTCGGCAACCAGCTCGAGGCCTGGTTCATCAATCCCCTCGCCCGTGCTCTCTTCGAGGCGAACCCACCCGAAGGCGCCACCCGCACCCTGGCCTCCCTGACGGAAAAGGAGGGAGTGCCGACAATTACCCTGGAGTGAGCAGAACAAGCCACCCAATGAACCGGCTCTACAACCCCAGTCATCAGCAACGAGCAGGCCCGCAGAGCATTCTCTCGAGCCAAACGCGCCGATGAAAAGCCCTGCTGAGCAAGCCCCCCCTCCCGACGTCACTGTTCGAGAAGATGCAATTCCGACGAGCAACTCAACGCCGGGGCAACCGATCACTCCCTCCAGCGAGGCTACCCTAGTCGAAGCTGCGGCTTCGCCCACTCCACCTCCCGTATCGCTGGCCGTCGGACTGGAAATTGACGGCTGGCGGCTACGCGAGGCTATTAAAGTCGCCAGCGGGGAAGCGGATCTTTGGGTGGCCTCGCGCCCGAAGGACGGCCAAACCGCCGTGGTGAAGGTCTTTCGCTGGGGCCTTCGGCCCAAAGCGGAATTGGTCGAAAAGCTGAGGAGGGTCTCCCGAGCCCAAGTCGTTGAGGTTTACAGCCAGGGAACTCTTTCTGATGGGCGGCACTACGAAGTCCTGGAGCACATTCAGCACGGGACACTCGCGGATTTGGGTAAGGCTGGCATGGCGCCCCAGCAAGTTAAAGAAGTGCTCAACGAGTTGACCGACGCCGTTTCAGCCCTACACGAAGTGGGCATCATTCACCGGGATCTGAAGCCATCCAACGTCCTGGTGCGCACGGTGAAGCCACTGGACTTGGTGCTAACCGATTTTGGCATTTCCAGCCTCGCAGAGCTGTCCCTTCACGCAACCAGCGCACACCGCACCGTGGCCTACAGCGCCCCGGAAGCTATGACAGGAGTGGTGAGCTGGGCGAGTGACTGGTGGAGCGTCGGGGTGATGGTCTTGGAACTTCTGCGTACTTCCCATCCATTTGCGGGACTAGACGAGCGGGCGATCAATTTCCAGTTGGTAAGCCGGGGTATCGAGGTCCCCGAGAACCTGCCTGGGGACTGGAGCATATTGCTCAAGGGGCTGTTGACTCGAGAGCAGCCCAAGCGGTGGGGCGTGAAGCAAGTGCGAGGCTGGCTGGAAGGTAAGCGGGACCAAAGGGTGCATTACACGCCCGCCGCCGCGTCGGTGATCGGCCAGAAGCCATACCGGTTCCAGCAGCGTGAATATGGGGATGCGCCCAGCCTGGCGGTGGCGTTGGCGGAGAAGTGGGAGGAGGGAGTGAAACACTGGGGGCGGGGTTATGTGCTGCAATGGGTCG
>JAPLUA010000331.1 GCA_026397855.1 Verrucomicrobiota bacterium
AAACCCGGTCGGGCAGTGGCAGCTTCCTATAAGTAATAGGCACCACGAAACTGCGACTCATTTCCTGGTTCTCAAACGTAAGCTGGCCGCTGACCGCTGTGTAATCCGTGCCGGGGACACCGGCAATAGCATTCGGAGGCACCTTCACATCGGTAGTCGTGGCATAGTTCACCACCACCCGGCCGTCACTCCCAAATACGCGGGTGATGGTCACGACCAGTCCCCGGACCGTATGTTGTGCGACATCATCACCGCCATGCTGTGAGTCAATCTGGCTCTCTGTTTCGGAGCAGGTATAAGCCGCCGCGCTAAGCCGGAACAGGCCTGAAGGGTTGTAGGTCCAATTCAGGACAAAGGGGCCCGGGGTTCCGGCCTCTGTGTCCACCGCGATGTAATAGGTTGTTCCGGCGCTCGCTAGAAACCGGACGCCGCCCAGGTTGCCGCCTAGTATGCCCGGAATGCTGGCGGAAGGAGAGTTGAAATCGCTGGCGGCCACCACACTTAGGTTCGACAGCACCGTTCCGTTATAGACGGCCACCCGCGCCGTGAGAGGATCGCTGTTGAACGCGTCCAGATAGATGATGCCGTCCTTGGGAGCGATCCACGTGTACCAGACCGAGTTAACCGCTGGCAAGCCCGAGAATGCCGGCTCGCCCGGTTGGGCGGTGGCGCTGGCGTTGGTTCCTTTGACGGCACCCCAGTCGTTATAGCCGACGGAGATGGGCTCCGCGTTGGCGAAGTCATCGTTCGGCGGCGCGGCCAGAACTGTCCCGGCCAGTCCGATCCAGACACTAATCCCGAGCGGCAGCATTCCAAGCCGGCCCAGGAAAGAGATATTCAATCGCAATGTTCTCATATCACTTCACAATATTCAACCAGTCAAACCACTCATCCCTGCGCTTGATCTGCGGCTCCAGTCCGGTGCGCACCGCCGCTCCACATTGACCCGCCACCTAAGGAAATTGCGCATCCACGCGCACACGATAGTACCGGGCGCCTGCGCCCAGCGGGTCAATAATACGAGTCCGGCCTGCCACTGGACTGTTAAAGACGAAATTGGTCAAAAGCAGCCAGTTGGTCGCCGTCACGGGCGACCTGTAAAAGACGAAATTGGTCGAATACGGGATACTGTTCCAAGAGAGCGAAACTACCCGGGGCGGGAGGTTTGTGAATGCAGCAGCGAAGCCGACCTCAGACGAGACGAATACCGGGGCCGGGTCCATGCAATTGGCGATTCCGTTGCCGTTCGAATCCTGGTTGCAGCTCTCGACCAGCGCCTTGTTGAGCACGTTGGTCGAGCCGTCGGGATAGACCATGTTGGTTGAGCTGAACGCGCCGGCATAGCCCGCCACCCAGTTCAGACCGCCGTCGTTCTTGTGGTTCAGCTTCTCCGCCCAGGAAACACCGTTGATGATGAGCTGGGCGTAGTAGATCTTCATGCCCGGGGCAAAATAGAGGTTCAACAGGTTGCCCACATCGTCGAAGTTGGTCATCGAATTCCGGAACTCCAGGTAATCCACGTAGAGCGCATTGGCCCCTGCGGGTCCGCTGAAGAAAAAGGAGCTGTTATCCCCGCCGTCCAGGACGAGCCGGCCAAGCGCTGCATTGTTGCTGTAGCCGACCACCGTGGCTCCGCGATCCTTGCCGGCCCACTGGTTGACCACCGAGGCCCAGGCCGGGGCGGTTGCGGTAATGGTCGTGCCGAGCAGGCTGGCGATGGGCGGCTCGAACGGGAGGCT
>JAPLUA010000432.1:0-6480 GCA_026397855.1 Verrucomicrobiota bacterium
GTGGCAAACGGGGGAAGTCAGGGTTGCATGCGGAAGGGAGTAGAACGGTCCGGGCCGGGACGCGGCTGCCCGAGAACCGGAGGGTTCCGGCGTGGCTCTTTCTGCGCATTATGGCGACATCACCTTGCCAATCTACTAGAGCGCTGCAGTTCCACGCAATATGCCGAATGGCATATACGCGGGATGGCGGCGTAGCTCGTTAGACCCAGCCCCCCTTCGGAAGATGAAGGAGAGCATGTAGTCGCGGAAGTCGTCCGCGTTCATGGCGCCGCGGAGCTGGTTGGCGATGTTCCAGAGGGTTTTGCCCAGTTGGAGTTGGCTTTGGTCGGTCGTGAGGTTGGGGCGTCTGCGGGTTGGGTTCGTTGGCTCGGGCAATGGGCTTCACGTTTCGGGTGGCGTCGTGGGTAAGCGACCGGCGTGCTTTTCCAGCTTCTTCTGGTCGGCTTTGACGCGGCGGTCGATCTTTCGAATATCCTCCTCCGGGGGCAAGGTTTCCGGGAGGATGCCTCGCTGGCCGAGCATCTGCCGCACGCTGGTGTTGTTTTGTACATGCTCCTTGGTGATGGCGGGTTCTCCCTGGAGATCGGCCTGCTGCGCATTGTGGTTGGTCATCTCGGTGGCGAATGGCCTGCGTGGTGTGGCCGCCGAAGAGGGCGGCGTCGCCTTTGGAGCGGATGCGGCCAAATCCTGCATCGTCCACACCGCGTTCGAAGATGTTGTCGGAAAGTGCCTTTTCGGAGGCGCGCAGCTTTTCCCGGGCTTCCAGCCTGTGAAGCAACCGCAGGCGTTCCTCGATCAACTCCTGCTTGCGGGTCTGAACGGCAAAATAGCTTTGGGCAAAGGCAATGGGCTCTTTGCGCGGGTCGCCGTTTTGGGCGATGAGGTAGCAGGCGTAGCGGGTGAGCATGAAATCCTCGACCGGGCGTTTCGCGCCGCTGCCCACCTCGACCATTTTCGTGACGTCACGAAAATGGTTTTCGGCGTCGTAACCGGTGGTACGGCAGGACTCGATGGCGCGCTGGATGGCCGTGAGGAAGTTCTCCCAGCGGGCGTAGCCGAGGGGTTCCTGCAAGTCGCGGGCAAACCAGAACTCCACCTCGGCGGCATCGGGGTGACTCTGGGCCAGTGCATCGAACTGGCTTTGCATCTGAATGATGAGTTCTTTGTTCATAAATCTCTGGCCTGACTAGGGGGGTGCGCTCATGCTTCAAGCTCGCCTGGGGATGGGAAAAGTTGCTGCATCAGGCATTTTTGGGTCTTGAGGGATTCGAGTTTTTGAGTTTGGGAGGTGATGGCGGCGGGAGTCGGGAGACTCCTCGAGGGTTTAGGGTCCCGGCCTGGTGGCGACTGTGCAAGTGTTCCGCCCATGACGTAACGATGGGGATGATGAGGGAGGATGGCGGGGAGTGCAAAGGGAAAGTGGGGGAGGCATTCGGGAATAGGTGCGACGCTGCGGCTCAGAAGAGGTTGTAGATGAATGGCGCCAGTGGGGTGCCGCTCAGGCCCACCAGGGACGGGATGACGGAGGATGATTCTGTCAGCATCCGGCTTGTATCACCGGCCGAACTCGCTCATCCTCGCTGGGCATGAGCGCTGATACCCAGCGATGCGGCCGATGCTCGGCTGTCGCCTTGGCGACGGCCGCCCTGCTTCTGTTTTCCGCGCTCCCGGGCCAGGGCAAAGGGTATGAGGTTCACAACTGGCACGTCGAAGCCGGCCTGCCTTCCGCGCGTGTCACCGCCATTGCCCAAACCCCCGACGACTACCTGTGGGTCGGGACCCCGAGAGGATTGGCACGGTTTGATGGCGTCCGCTTCAAGGTGTTCACCGCCGAGACGAGCCCCGGCCTCGGGGATTCCAGAATCGTCAGCCTGCACACGGATAGGCAGGGGACGCTCTGGGTCGGCACCCTGGACGGAAACGTGGTCCGCTGGCAAGACGGCCGGTTTCAGCCGGTCTCCCCGCCGGTGCCGTTGCCGGTGGATGCCGACAAACTAAGGATGCCCGATATTGAGCCGCGGGACACCGCAAGCCGGGACAAGGAGAGCGTCCTGATCTCCGACGGGGATGGAGCCTTGTGGTGGAGCATGCCCGGCAAGGGGGTCGCTCGCCTTAAAGTCGGGACGTGGACGGTCTTCACGCAAAGCAATGGCCTGCCGAATGCGGCGGGCCCGCTGGCCTGCGCCAGCGAGGGGCGCATCTGGGTGGCCTCCGGGGTGAAATACCTGCATTGTTTTGATGGCAGCCAGTGGGAGCCAGCCGCACAGGCCGTCCGGTTGAAAGGCCGGGCTCTGCCCACGCTGGCGCCGGCCGTCGGTGGCGGGCTGTGGGTGGCCGACCAGTACGCATGGTCGTCGTGGAATACCGGGCGTGTTTGCCGGCTGGCTGGCTGGCAGCCGGATCGTCCGGCACAGTTTACGAACTATTGGACCATCCCGCCACGAACTGAGGTCACGGCGTTGCGCGAGGACCAGAACCGGCGTTTGTGGGCGGGAACACGGAATGGCTTGTTCTACTTCGATGACGGAGGCCAGTGGTGCAAGCTGGAAGTGGAAGGCCCGACCCCGCTGGAGTTGGCGCGGGTGACGTGCCTGTTGGAAGGCCCGCCGGGCAACCTTTGGAGATGTGCTGTGGGTGGGCACGGCCGAAAAAGGCGTTTTCCGGTTTGATGCGGGCGGGTTCACACCCGTGGGCGGGGAATGGGGGGCGGATGCGCCCGAGATACAGGGCCTCTTCGAGGATTCCCGGACCAACCTGTGGGCCGGAACAACGGTGGGCCTGTTCCGGCTCGGGCAGGGATTGTTTCGCCGTGTCGGGACGCCGTCGGAGTTGTCCCGGAACGCGCAGGTGATTTTCGAGGATCGGACCGGGCGCGTGTGGTTCGGCAGCGTCGGTGCCGTGGCCTGCCTTCATGCGGGAGAGTTTACCGCCATTCCCCTTCCTCAAAAAACGGAGGACGTGCGCGCCTTTGCCGAGGACGGCGCGGGCGACCTTTGGATGGGCACCCTCAGGCACGGGCTGTTTCGCCTGCGGCACGGCGAAAATCAAACCGTCCAGCATGCCGGAGATTACACGGAGCGCGATGCCCGGGCGCTGTTTTGTGACCGGGCGGGAATCCTCTGGGTCGGCGGCGATCAAAGCGGGCTGTTTCGGCGCAGTGCGGATGGGTTTCAGCAGTTCAGTTCGGCGGATGGGTTTCCTTCGGACACGATCTACTCCATCGTCAGCGACAGGAACGGAAACCTGTGGATGGGGTCCGGGAACGGGATTATCGGGATTTCGCAGCAGGCCATCACGGCCTACGTGGCCGGGGCAAGCCCGCCGCTGCCCTGGAAGCATCTGTCGCTCGCCCAGGGGCTCCATACCCCGCGCTGTTACAGCCGGAGCCAACCCGGCGCCAATGCAACCTCCGACGGCCGTCTCTGGTTTCCCAATGAGGACCGCCTGGCCGCGCTGGATACGGCCAGGCTGTTCCAGGATTCGATCCGCACCGTGCTGATTGAGTCGGTGCTGGCCGATGGCAGGGAGCTGCCGTCCGCCCCGGGCGAAGTGCTGCGCGCCTCGTCCGGCACGCGGCGCTTCGAGTTTCAATACACGGCGCTGGACCTGACCTCGCCGTCGAGCCTGCGGTTCCGCTACAAGCTCGAGGGGATGGATTCGAGCTGGGTGGAGGCCGGCAGATCGCGGACGGCTCAATACAGCCAACTGCCGCCCGGCGACTACGCCTTTCACGTCATGGCCAGCGGCGGGGACGGCCAATGGCGGGAGGCGGGCGGCAAAATCCGGCTCAAGGTGATCCCGCGCGTGTGGGAGCGGCGCTGGGCGCAACTGCTGTCCGTCGGATTGCTCGTGGGGCTGGGCAGCGGCATCGCGGCCTGGGCCCATCGGCGACGGCTGCGGTTGAGGCTGGCGCGCCTGGAAATGGAACAGAAGGTGGAAGACGAGCGCCGCCGCATTGCGCGCGACCTGCACGACGAACTCGGCTCGCGCCTGACCGCCATCGCCAACCTGGGCGAGCTGGCAGTGAACCGGAACCTGTCCCCGGCGGAGATGAAATCCCAGGTGGCGGCTTCCAACACCCGCGTCCGGGACCTGATCGGCGCCATGGACCGCGTGGTCTGGACCGTGGACCCCGCAAACGACTCGCTCCCCAACCTGGCCGCCTTCGTCAGCGACTACACCGAGAACTTTGTGAGGCCGACGGGCATCAGCCAGCGGCTGGAACTCGACCCGGAGTTCCCGCGCGTGCCGGTGACATCCCAATCCCGCCACCACCTGCTGCTGGCGGTCAAGGAAGCCCTGAGCAATGCCGTCCGCCATGCGGCGCCCCGGACGATCCGGCTGAAAATACATGCCCGCGACGGATGGCTGGAGGTGGTGGTCGCAGACGACGGCAGCGGCTTCCAGCCCGACCAGGGGCGCGCCGGTGGCCACGGCCTGGCCAACATGGCAGAGCGGATGAGCCTGGCCGGGGGGCGGGCGGAGATCCGCAGCGAGCCGGGCAAGGGAACGACGGTCACGTTTTTGATGCCCTTGGACGCCCCGACCGGGCATGATTGAGCTATGCCGTTCGGCATATAGAATAAAGACGATATGCGCGCTAAAGTCCGGTCTGTGGCTGAAAGCTTAAAGCAAGAGAAGGTCGTCAAGGTGGCCATCGTCGAGGACGACGCTGAAACACGCGAAAGCTGCGCCAAGCTCCTGGATATCCCTGCAAGGATCAAGTGTGTGGCCTCCTGCGGATCGGCCGAGGAGGCACTGCGGGTCATCCCCCTCTGCCAGCCGCAGGTGGTCCTGATGGATATCAACCTGCCGAAAATGTCCGGCATTGCCTGCACCGCCCAGCTCAAGCAACGCTTGCCCAGGACCCAGATTCTCATGCTGACCGCCTACTCCCGCAACGATTACATTTTCGATGCGCTCCGGGCGGGCGCCAGCGGCTACCTGCTCAAGAGCCTCTCTTCCCAGGAGCTGATTCGATCCATCATCGAGGTGGTTGAAGGCGGAGCGCCGATGAGCGGGCAGATCGCCCGGCGCATGATCGAGGTCTTCCGCCAGCTCGCGCCCAAGGGCGTCCCGGACAACCCGCTGACCCCCAGGGAAGCTGAAATCCTCCAGTTCCTCGCCCAGGGCTACTCGAACAAGGAGATCTCCTCGGAGCTGGATTGCAGCGCCGGCACGGTAAAGGTTCACCTGGAGCACATCTACGAAAAGCTCCACGTCCGTTGCCGGACCGAGGCCGCCGCAAAATACCTCGGCAACCCCATCCTGGCACCCCGGCCACCCGCAGGCGCTTAGCCGTTAAACCATTCGACGGTGGCGAATGCAGAGGAACCGCAGAGACGCAGCGCGGCGGAGCCGCAACCATAAGGAAAAAGACGGAATCATGGGGAGAAGAAATGGCCTCAAATGGAGCACCGCTTGGTATTGCGGCTGAGGATTCTGCTTTGTCATGATTCTGTCTCCTGCCCTTTGGATCTGGTCGGCAGCACAGGCATCATTTAACGCAGAGGGCGCAGGGGTTCGCAGAGGGGTCTTCTTCTCTGCGGTTCAATGGGGCCTGGCTCAACTGGATGGTTACAGCTGAGCGGTAAACCACGCCGCAATTGCCGTGCAGATACCTGCGGGTATCCAGCCATGCACTTACAAAGGCTATAGAGGGGGCATAGAGGGGGTATACAAGGGGCATACAGGGGGTTTAGAGGGGGTTGGCGCGATACTGGCGGGTGCATCCGGGCTTTTCTTGGGGCGAACTGCCGGGATGCTGCTGCCCTTGCTGTGACTGCGGGGCGGCTGCGGCTCTGTGGGGCGGGTTGGCGGCAGGGGGCGGGAGAGACGCCCGGACTACAGCGTCTGAACCAGGGCGCGGGTCGGCTTCGGGATGTTCCGCCAGCCGTTGATCTGCTGGATGGTTTGAATGAAGATGCGCTGGCCCACTCGGGGCACGCCGTACTTGGCGACGTAGATCGATGTGATGTCGCTGAAGCCGCCTTGCGGCATGGGTAGCACGCCGAGAATGGTGTAGTGATCCACGTAGGAGATGCCCGGCCCCTTGGGTTTCGCGCCCAGGACGATGATGTAAGGGGCGGGGCTGCCGGAGACCTCGAGTTGGAGTGAGACCGTGCCCCCGGTCCTGGTGGCCGTGAGGGGGCCCACCGGGTTCGACGGAAAGGTCGGTGGGGGAGCGGGATCGGCCGTCAGGGGCAGGCCGATGGCGGCGAGGTTGGTATTGATGGCGACGCAGAGGAGGTAGCCGGAGATGGGGCCGGATCTGCCGAGGACCGACTGGGTGCGGCGGCGGCTGGCGACCGTGTTCCAGGCGAGACGTTGCTCGTCGGTGATGGTGCCCCAAAAGGCGCGAACCCGTTGGAACGTGAGGCGCCGCTCCACTTGCGCCGGGGTGCACGGATCGCGCGGGATAATCTTCCGGCGCCGGACGAGGCCGAAACGGTTCTGGTAACTGACGGTTTCCCCCAGGCT
>JAPLUA010000432.1:6498-9395 GCA_026397855.1 Verrucomicrobiota bacterium
CCCATCCTGGCACCCCGGCCATCAGCCCCGGGCCCTTAGCGGCAAACCGCGATTCAATTGCCGTCCACAGCGAGCACCAGGCTGGCCGGGGCAAATGCGCCGACCTTGACCTTGAAGGCGCCGTTCCTGACAGAGATCGGTTTGCCGACGGGACGGCCGCGCAGGTCCACGGGCTGGGCCTGCTGGATGGCGGTGCCTTCGGGCAGACGGACCTTGACGGTGCCGGACTGACCGGCTTGCTCCCAGAGGCGCAGGACGGTGCCGGCGCCGTCGGGGTTGGGGCCGTAGGCAGTGACGATGATGCCTTTGCGCGACAGCTCGACGCCGCGCCGGCTGGTCGGCAGCGCGCCGGCCGCTCCGTCGGCCACGGCCGCGAGCAGGGGATTGCGCGCTTCGAGGGCGGGCGTGATGAGCGAGGGCTCAGCGGCGTAATTCCCGATCGCCCACAGGCGGACGCGCGAGGTCCAGGTGCCGCGGTTCCAGAGGCGGAAGTTGGTGCTCCACTGGTTGTTGAACAGGTTCACGTAGGCCACGGGTTTCCGGGGCACGAAGTCCATCGAGTATTGCCAGCAGCCGGGTGTGTCGAGGCTGACCAGCGGATAATCCATCGGGCATATACCCACGCCGCGCCCGCGGTCGTCGGTGGCGGTCACGCCCGTGTTGAGCCCGAACAGGTGGCGGTTGGCGCCGGTGACGATGTCGCGCGCCGGGTCAATGATGGAAGCCAGCCGGCCGAGGTGGAATTGGGGGGCGTTGACGTTGAGCGGCAGGCAGAGCCAGCCGGCCTCGGGCCAGGCGTCGAAGGGTTTGTCGTGCAGGGTAATCTCCAGGTCGGCCCAGGGTTGATCGCGATAGAGGATCAGGCGGGTGGTGACCGCGGGCAGGCTGGTCGTGGCGGCGGATTCCATGATGGCATCCACCGACGTGGCGGTTTCCTCGAAGCGCAGCTTGAAGTTCTTGGGGGAAGCCGCTTGGTAGGGGTATTGGTTGGCCGGCGGCAGGTTGGGCTTGTAGAAGTCCGGATGCAGGTGGCCGCCGCGGACGTATTTCGAGCACCATTGGATGACCCTGTCCTGGTCAAAGCGCTCATACAAATATTGGCCCAGGCCGAGACCGTCGGTGTTTCCGGCCAGCCCGCGCCCGGAGCGCTTGTCCACGAGCGAGGAGATGATGCCGCGCGCGGGGTCGAGCCTGGCGGTGAAGAAGGGGCTGTCGAGGGTCGTGTCGAGCGTGGAGCGTGGAGCGTGGAGCGGGACGGAGGCTTGTGAGGTGACGTAGGTGCGGTAGCCCATCGGGGGAATGTCCCGGGCTTCGAAGGAGAGCCGGCCACCGGCGGCATCCACGCGAATTGCATCGCCGCCGTCCATGGGCTTTAGCGCGGCGGGCGCGAAGCCGGTTGCGTCCACGGTGACCACACCGCTGCGTTTCCAGGGCAGGGGATTATACACCGTCACACGCCGGCCTTCGGCGCTCACACCGCGGGCCAGGGCCTGCAAGTTGCCTGCCAGGAGCGGGGTGATGATTTGGTGGGCTTTCTGGATGTAGGCGGTGTGCTCATCCCACGAGCCCTCCAGGCGGTCGAACCGGCCCTGGGCCCGCTCTTTCTGGAATGCCTCGCCGTAGCTGAGCTTGTTGCCGAGCCAATAGATCGCGCCGCCCCAGGTGTGCTCGCCGTAGAGCAGGCTTTGTTCGTAAGCCTCGGCGATGCCCGGGGCGTCATCGGGCACGGGCAGACCCCAGGCGCGCAGCTCCGTGTTGAGCGCCTCGGTGGCGGCGATGAGCGGGCGGGTGTTGCGGGCCAGCTTTGCGCCGTCCGGGTTGGACATCGGGCCGTGGATCCACGTGTCGGGCGTGTCGCCGCGCACGACGGGCAGGTTGGGTTTCTCCGCGAGGATGGCGTCGCCGAAGTCGGAGAGCCGGCCGATGCGGACCTTGACGCCCGGGAACTGTCTGGCGGCCTGGTCGAGGATCTTTTTGACTTCATCGGGCCGCGGCGGGCCGTGGTTATCGCCGGTGTGCAGGCAGGCCAGCCACGTCTTATAGGGCCAGTCCGCAGGCGGGGTGAGTTGCGTGCCGTAGTTGGGCGAGTAGAAGGTGAGGACGCGCGAGCCGTCGGGGCCTTGCCACCAGTAGAGCAGGGGGACGTTCAAGGGGGCGCTGGCGCCGTTGCAGCCGATCATCATGAAGTCTATCCCGGCGTGTTTGAGCAGGGTGGCCATCATCCAGGTGTGTTCCGGCACATCGGTCATCTTGCCATCGCGGGGCAGGTCCAACCCGAGGCGGCGGGCGAGCCGGGCGGAGTAGCCGAGGCTGCGCACGAGATCTTCGGATTCCAGCAGCTCGGTGTGCGTGGTGAACGGCAGGCCGTGGACGACGAAACGGCCTTCGCGCAGGGCTTTCTCGACGCGCTCCTTGCGCTGCGCGGATTGCCCCGGCCAATCCTGCAGAATCTTGTGCAGCGGCCAGCCCGCAAGGGTCCATGCGAATTGCTGCTGCGGTGGCAGGTCTCGGTTCTGGTCCACCACATCGAGTGCCTGGTCAATCATCGTGGTGCGGTAGCGCTGGACGACGTTGCTCGCCATCTCGGTGTAGCCGATGTCGAAGTGCGTCTTGAACACCACCACGATTTCCCTGAGGCCGGGCTTCAGGATGAGCGGCTGGCTGGCCAGGAGGCGGTGCCCGTCGTGCAGGGAGAAGGTTGCCTGGAAAACGCGGTCCACCGCCGGCACGAGCACTTCGGGGGTTTGGCGGCCATCCTGTAATTGCAGGCGCTGCGCCTTGTTCTTGCCAACCTGGACGGTCACTTCCTTGGGCCCGCCGGCGTGCGTGATCGTGGCAGCGATCCGTTGGAACGGCTTGCCCTCACGTTGCACAACGCCGGGCACAAGCTGGGCCAG
>JAPLUA010000552.1 GCA_026397855.1 Verrucomicrobiota bacterium
CGAGCTGTGCCGCGAGAAGGAGAGAACGCTGTTCAGATGGTCCAAGCAGTCAATCCACTTGAAGCCTTCGACCTCATAGTCTGATTTCCACAATGCCGGCTCGGCAAGGTAGAGCCGGTTGAGGTCCTCGATGAACTGCTGCAGGCCGCGATGATACGGGCCCGCCTTGAGCAGCGGCCAGTCCAGCTCGCCGTTCGCATTCCATTCAGCCCGCTGGCCGAATTCGCCGCCCATGAACAGGAGCTTCTTTCCCGGGAAGAACCATTGAAACCCGAGCAACGCCCGCAGGTTCGCGAACTTCTGCCAGTCATCGCCTGGCATCCGGCCCAGCAATGAGCCTTTGCCATGGACCACCTCATCGTGGGACAAGGGCAGGATGAAGTTCTCGTGGTAGTGGTAGATCATCGCGAAGGTTAGATCGTTCTGATGATACTTCCGGTGGATCGCATCGCGGCTGAAGTAGCCCAGCGTGTCGTGCATCCAGCCCATGTTCCACTTGAAGGAGAAGCCGAGCCCCCCCAGGTAGGGCGGGCGCGTCACCTGCGGCCACGCCGTGGACTCCTCCGCAATGGTCATCACCCCCGGAAACTCCGTGTGCGTGAGGTGATTGAAGCGGCGAAGGAACTCGATCGCCTCCACGTTCTCCCGGCCGCCGTATTGATTGGGAATCCATTCGCCCGCCTTGCGCGAATAGTCCAGGTAGAGCATCGAGGCCACGGCATCCACCCGCAGGCCGTCCACGTGGAAGCGGTCGCACCAGAACAGCGCGTTGGCCAGCAGGAAATTGACGACCTCGTGCCGCCCGTAGTTGAAGATCAAAGTGCCCCAATCCTGGTGCTCTCCCTTGCGCGGATCCTCGTGCTCGTAGAGGGCCGTGCCGTCGAATTGCGCCAGCGCCCAATCGTCCCGCGGGAAATGGGCCGGCACCCAGTCAATAATGACCCCGATGCCCGCCTCATGCAGCGCGTTGATCAGAAACTGCAGGTCCTCCGGCGTGCCGTAGCGGCTCGTCGGCGCGAAAAATCCCGTTACCTGGTAACCCCACGACGGGTAGTAAGCATGCTCGGCCACCGGCATGAACTCCACGTGCGTGAAGCCCATCTGCTTCACGTATTCAATGAGCGGTTTGGCCAGCTCCCGGTAGCCCGGCGATTCGGATGCGGATTTCTTCCGCCACGAGCCGAGGTGCAGCTCGTAGATGCTGAGCGGCGCGCGCAACGGGTCGTGCAGCCGCCGCTGCGCCAGCCACGCCTCGTCGGTCCAGGCAAACTTGCGGTTGTTCCAGACGATGGCCGCGTTCTTGGGCGCCGTCTCGAAGAAGAACCCATACGGGTCCGTCTTCAGCACGATCTTCCCGTGCGCGTTGAGCACCTCGAACTTGTAATGCGCCCCCTCGCCAACCCCCGGCACGAAAATCTCCCACACCCCCGACAAGCCCAGCGGGCGCATCTGGTGAAAGCGCCCGTCCCATTGGTTGAAATCACCCACCACGCTGACGCGCCGGGCGTTGGGCGCCCAAACGGCGAAGCCTGTGCCCGAAACCCCGTCAATGGTGCGCAGTTGCGCGCCGAGCTTTTCGTAGAGCCGGCGCTCGTCGCCCTTGCCGAACAGGTACAAATCCTCATCGCTGAGCGTCGGCAGGAAAGAATAAGGATCGCGGGTGCGGCGGACCCGGCCCTGCTGGTCGGTAATCACCAGGTCATAGGCATAAACCCGGCTGGCCTCGGTGGTCGTTCCCTCGAACAGGCCCGCCTTGTGCAGCCGCGTCAGCTTGAATGCCGGCTTGCCCTTTTCACGAACCGGCTGGAGCTCAACCTTGGCCGCATCCGGCAGGAAGGCCCGGGCAACCAACCCGGAGCCGTCGGGCAGCGGATGCAACCCGAGCAGTTGATGCGGTTCCCTCTGCTTGACTTCAACTAAAGTGCGGAGATCTTCCTGGGTCAGAAGCATAATACGCACAAGTCTAGCAGAGCCGCCGGGGATTGCACTGGGAAACTGAAACGGTGCAAGAAGAGTTTTAAGACATTGGAGCTTGAAATCATTACCCTGTTCAGGCGAAATGTACTGATATACCGATTGTGTGGCTATGGATCTAGGCGATATTCTAAGCAGAGAGCAAATCATCACTGATTTGCGGGCTGCCAATCGCTGGGAAGCGATAGACGAGCTGATTGATAACCTGGTGGCGACCAGCAAGATCGGCGCCCAGCACCGGGAAGCGATCGTCGCGGTGGTCAAGAAGCGCGAGACATCCATGAGCACCGGCATCGGCTTCGGTATCGGTATCCCGCACGCCTCCACGGACTTGATAACCGAAGTGGTCGGCTCGCTGGGCCGCTCCCGCACGGGTGTCAACTTTGATGCTCTCGACAACCAGCCCGTCAATCTCGTCATGCTTTTCCTGGTGCCCCAGGGCCAGTTCCAAAAGCATCTTCACACCCTGGCCAACATCGCCAAACTTCTCCACAAAGCGGAATTTCGCCAGGCCCTCGAGCAGGCCCCTGATGCGGAAGCCATGCTCAAGATCATTCGCAGCCAGGGCCAGAAGTAAGTCCGCTACATCGTTAAAGGGTAGCCTGGTCACATAAAGACGTCCGCACCATGCACCGATGCACCCCATGCAACCATGTAACGATGCAACCATGTAACCAAGTAGCCGTGTAACCCCTCACCTTCCCCCGCCCATGCTTCCCCACAAACTCATCCAGCAACGATTGCGCCAGGCGGTGGCCGCCCTTCTGCCCGATGCCGACCTTTCAACAGTGCTGGTCCGCCCCTGCCCCGACCCCAAGTTCGGAGACTACCAGTCCAACGCCCTGATGGCGCTGGCCAAGACCCGGAAGCTCAACCCACGCCAACTCGCAACCGACGTGGTCGCCAGGCTTGACGTCAACGACTGCTGCGACAAGGTGGAGGTGGCCGGCGCCGGCTTCCTCAATTTTCGACTCCAGCCCGCGGCACTGGCAGGGGCGCTCGAATCGGCGGCACGGGGGGAGCACCTGTTCTTCGAGAAGTGCGACCAACCGCGAACAGTCGTGGTGGATTTCAGCTCACCCAATGTCGCCAAGCCAATGCATGTGGGTCACATCCGCTCGACGATCCTGGGCGACGCCCTGGCGCAAATCCTGCGTTTGCTGGGCCACCGGGTCATTACCGACAATCATCTCGGCGATTGGGGCACGCAGTTCGGAATGCTCCTCACGGGCTGGAAAACGCTGCTGGATCCCGCAAGCCTGAAGAGCGATCCACTGGCGGAAATGGAGCGCATCTACAAGGCTATCAGCGCCCAGTGCGACCCCGAAAAGCCGGGCTTTTCCCAGCCAACCCTGGACCGGGCGCGGGGAGAGCTGGTGAAGCTGCAGGCCGGGGACGCGGAAAACCTGGCGATCTGGCGCGAGATGATTGCTCACTCACAGGCGCAGTTCGAGACCATCTACGGCCGCCTGGGAGTAAAGTTCGATCACACCCTGGGTGAGAGCTTCTATCAGCCGAAACTCCAGGCTGTGGTGGACGACTTGATGCAGCGCGGCATTGCCTCCGAGAGCCGTGGCGCCAAAGCCGTCCTGTCGGACGGTTCCCTGCCGCCGAAAGATGATCCTTTTCTCATTCACAAGGAGGGCGAGTGGACCGCCAACCCGTTCATCATCCAGAAGAACGACGGCGGCTTCAACTACGCCACGACCGACCTCGCCACCCTGGCCCATCGGATGGAGAATTGGCACGCCGACGAAGTCATCTATGTCACCGACGGCCGCCAGCAACTGCACTTCCGGCAGTTGTTCGCCTCATTCCGGCGCTGGCACCCGGAATGGAAGTCCCGGCTGGCCCACGTGTGGTTCGGCTCCATCCTGGGCGAAGACGGCAAGCCGTTCAAAACCCGGTCCGGCGAGACCGTCCGGCTGGCGGAGTTGCTGGATGAGGCCGAGGAGCGCGCCTTCAAGCTGGTCACGGAGAAAAGCTCTGAACTCCCCGAGTTGCAGCGGCGGCAGATTGCGCGTGTCGTGGGGATCTCAGCGGTCAAATATGCGGACCTGCTGCCCAACCGCCAGAGCGATTACGTGTTCAGTTGGGACAAGATGCTCGCCCTCAACGGCAACACCGCCCCCTACCTCCAATACGCCTACGCCCGCATCCGCAGCATCTTCCGCAAGAGCAATGCGGAACCCGGCACCCCCCCGGTCTCACCGTCCGGATCACGCATCACGCATCAGGCATCACCACCGCCCTCCCTGCGCCTCGGCACATCCCAGGAGCTGGCGCTTGCCCGGCACCTGCTGAACTTCGGCCTGGTCCTGGACGCGGTGGCTGAGGATTACCGCCCCAACCTCCTGTGTAAGAGGCTGAACAGCGCGCCAGCCGCCTGCTCCTCTGCGACCTGGCCGCGCGCGTCCTGAAACAGGGTTTGGAAGTGCTGGGCATCGAGACGCTGGAGCAGATGTAGTGAGCTCCTCAAGCCAGAGGACGGCGGATTCATTCGCTCCCCGGCTGGCCTGGTGGAAGCACGATTGGTTCTTTGGCCTGCTGCTGGCCGGCACCACCCTTCTTGCCTACCAACCGGTCTGGCACGCGGGATTCATCTGGGATGATGACGCCTTTCTGACAAACAACCCGTTGATCAAGGCGGCCGATGGCCTGTACCGGTTCTGGTGCACGACTGAGGCGCCGGATTACTTCCCGATCACCTCGACGACCCTGTGGTTGGAATGGCGGTTATGGGGATCGAATCCGCTCGGTTATCACCTGGTCAACGTGTTCTTGCACGCAGCCAGCGCGTTGGTGTTGTGGCGGGTGCTGGCAAGGCTCAACATTCCGGGCGCAAGGCTGGCAGCTACGATATTCGCCTTGCACCCGGTCAATGTGGAGTCGGTGGCCTGGGTCACCGAACGGAAGAACACGCTGACGATGTTCTTCTACGCCTGGGCGCTGCTCTTTTATCTGCGATTTGAGGACTTTGGAAGAAGGCGCTGGTATTGGCTGGGGGCGGGGGCATTTGCGCTGGCCTTGCTCAGCAAGACAGCGGTAGCAACACTGCCCCTGGTGTTGCTGATGCTTGCCTGGTGGCGCCGCGGGCGCATTGGGCGCCAGGATGTTCTGCGCAGCATCCCGTTCTTCGTGGTCGCGGTGCTGCTGGGGGTGATTACGGTCTGGTTTCAATACCATCGGGCAATCGGCCCGGAAGTTGTGCGCGGGGACAGTTTCTGGGCACGCCTGGCGGGAGCCGGGTGGGCGGCTTGGTTCTATCTTTACAAGACGTTTTGGCCGCTGAACCTGATGTTCGTTTATCCGCGGTGGCGGATTGATGGGGCTAATGTTCTCGCTTACGTGCCGGGTTTGCTCCTGGTGCTGGTCTTTCTGGTGTGCTGGGTTTACCGGCGCGGATGGGGCAAATCGCTGCTGTTCGGCTTGGGCTATTTCCTGGTCATGCTCCTGCCGGTGCTGGGCTTTCTGGACATCTATTTCATGCGGTTCTCCCTGGTGACCGATCATTGGCAGTATTTTGCGTTCATTGGCCCCATTGCACTGGCGGCTGCGGGAATGACTGCCGCGAAGAGAGTCTGCGGGGCGATCATGCCGTTCCCGGGATCAATCCTGTGTGGCGTGTTGCTGGCCCTGCTGGGGATGTTAACATGGCAGCGCTGTTGTATCTTCACGGACAGCACCTCGCTCTGGCGCGCGACAGCATCAAGGAATCCCGGTTCCAGCCTGGTGCAATACAACCTGGGCTGCGTGCTTCTGGAAGCCGGGGACCTCGAAGAGGCAACCGCTCGTTTCCAAAAGGCCCTGCAAGCCGATCCCGGCCTCGCCGAAGCACACAACAACCTCGGCAGTTTGCTGCTCCAGAAAGGGCTGACAGATCAAGCGATTGCGCACTTCCAGGCGGCCCTGGAGACTCGCAGCGCTTTTCCGGATGCTTATAGCAATCTTGGCGGAGCGCTGCTCCAAAAGGGGCGGGCGGAAGAGGCAGTGGCTCAATTTCAAAAGGCATTGGAGATCGCCCCCAACGATGCCCTCACCGGATACAACCTCGGCAGCGCGCTGCTCAAGTGCGGCCGAGTGGACGAATCGATCGCACAATTCCAAAGGGTTCTGGAGGTTCGCCCCGATCTCCCGGAGGCCTGCTCCAAGCTCGGCATGGCGCTGCTCCGAAAGGGGCGGGAGGATGACGCGATTACCTGTTTACGCAGGGCGCTGGAACTGAATCCCAGCCTCGCAAACGCGCAGAGCGACCTGGGCAATCTTCTGCTCCAGAATGGCCTGATAGATGAAGCCGTTGCCCATTACGAGGCCGCGGTCGCAATCCAGCCCGCCAATGCGACATTCCTCAACAACCTAGCCTGGGTGCTGGCGACTTGCCCCATGCCGCAGGTCCGAAACGGTCCCAGGGCCGTCGAGTTGGCGCAACAATCCGAGCGGCTTGGCAGCCGTGGGGATCCGGCGATCCTGGGGACCCTGGCGGCTGCCTATGCCGAGGCCGGGCGATTCCCCGAAGCGCTCAGCACCGCGCAGCGCGCATTAGCGCTGGCCACCGCTCAAACCAATTCCGCACAGGTCAATATCCTCAGGTCGAATATCGCGCTGTTCAGCGCCAATTCCCCTTTCCACGAACGCGCCCAGACAAACCGCTCACCCACCCTCGATCACCCCTGAAAGATGGCGAAACGGAATCCCAACAGCAGGCAGCCGCAGGCACTTCCCGGGTCCCCGGTCCCCCAACCGCCGGGCGCCGGCACCCGAAACGTCACCCTGGTTTGCGCCGGCTTGTTTCTGCTGGTGGTTTGGACCTTCTGGCCGTCGGTTAGCAACGATTTCGTCAACCTCGATGACCCGATGTATGTCTGTGAGAACGTTCACGTGCTGAACGGTCTCACCTGGCAAGGCATCGGCTGGGCCTTTTCCAGCCTGGACGGAGGTTTTTGGCATCCGTTGACCTGGCTGTCCCTCATGCTGGACTGCCAGATGTTCGGGCTGCGCGCCGGGGGCCACCATCTGACCAGCCTGCTGCTTCATGCTGCCACCACGCTGCTGCTGTTCCTGACCTTCCGACGCATGACCGGCGCAACCTGGCGCAGCGCTGCGGTGGCCGCGCTGTTCGCCCTGCACCCGCTGCATGTCGAATCGGTGGCCTGGGTCTCGGACCGCAAAGATGTGCTGGGCGCATTCTTCTGGATGCTCGCGTTGCTGTCGTATGCGCTCTATGTGGAGCGGTTCCAGGCAAGAGCCAGGGAGTCTGCGCCCGGTCCCGGGCCTCACGTTCCACGCTTCAGGTTTTGCGCCGCACCTTGCTATGTTCTTTGCCTCTGCTTCTTCGTCTGCGGCCTCATGAGCAAAGCGACGGTGTTGACCCTGCCGTTCATACTCCTGCTGCTTGACTGGTGGCCCCTGGGCCGCTTCCAGATCTCAACCGTTCGGCACTTGCTCTTCGAGAAGCTGCCTTTCTTCGTCGTCGGGGCCATCGCCGGGCTGATCTCGGTTTACGGCCAGAACAACTTGGGAGCGCTGCCTGACGTCGTGCAGTTTCCGGTAGCAGACCGCCTGTCCAACGCGGTGCTGTCGTATGCGCGCTACCTGGCGCAGACGTTTTGGCCCTTCAACCTGGCGGCGTATTACCCTTACCCGGCCACCTTTCCACTTGGGCCCACCATTGCAGTTGCCCTGCTGGGTCTGAGCGCCTCGGCCCTGTTGTTGTGGGCTGCCCGCCAGCATCGGTACCTGGCGGTTGGTTGGCTGTGGTATGGGGTCACCCTCCTGCCGGTAATCGGGCTGGTTCAGGTTGGAGGACACGCGCGGGCGGATCGCTATACCTACTTGCCGTTGATCGGGCTCTTTATAATGGTCGTCTGGGCCTCACAGGACCTCGCCAAACGGTGGCGTCACCAGGTTGCCATTCTGTCTTCCGTTGCCGTCCTGACCGTCTCGGTCTGCCTCCTCCTCACCCGCCGCCAAATCGGCTATTGGAGGGACAGTGAGACGCTGCTTCGCCAGGCCATCGCGGTCACACGCGACAATCACATGGCGCAGAACAACCTGGGCGTTGCGCTCACCAAACAAGGGCAACTCGACGAGGCGGTCTCCCGGCTGCAAGAGGCCATCCGCATCGCCCCCAACTACGCCGAGGCTTACAACAACCTGGGCACGGCGCTGGCGATGCAAGGACGGTTGGATGACGCCATCGCCCGCTTCCAGGTAGCCCTGCGGCTGAAGCCGCACTACGCGCAGGCTCATAACGACCTGGGCGCCGCGCTGGGCCGGCAAGGGCGGATGGACGAGGCGATTGCCCAATTGGAGGAGGCGGTGAGGCTCGCCCCTGCCTTCGCAGACGCGCGCTGCAACCTGGGCGACGCGCTGGCCGCCGAAAGCCGTTTCGACGAGGCCATCACACAGTATCAGCAGGCCATCTTGCTCAACCCCAACTACCCGGACACGCACAACCATCCCGGCATCGCTCTCAGCTCGAAGGGACGCCTGGATGAAGCCATCGGCCATTTCCAGCAGGCCTTACAGCTCAATCCGGACTACGCCGAAGCCCACGGGAATCTTGGGGCAGCCCTGGGCCGAAAAGGACGCTTCGACGAAGCGATAAGCCACCTCCAGGAAGCGGTCAGGCTGAAGCCAGATTATGCCGCGGCCCGGAATAACCTGGTGGCCGCCTTGGCCGCAAAGGCCGCCAACTCAAAGAAGTGAATACCCCCGCCTGATTCTGCCTCCACGCTGCTATAAAATAATCCACTTTTGACGACTTCTTGCTTGCATTAAGCGGCAACGCTGCTGTAATGGACGCAAATAGGGTTGAGTTCAGGGATAATCTGTTATGGTATTTTAGCATTTATGAAGAAACTACTTTGCTGCGGTGGGTTGCTGATCGCAACTCTGGGCGTGCAGGCGACGCCCCTTTTCTCGGACGATTTCAACACCTATAGCCCGGGCAACCTGGTCGGTCAGGGCACCTGGGCACAAACCGGCGCCTCTGCGACCACGCCAATCCAAGTTAGTGGCGGCAAGGCGGTGCTCGGCACATCTGGGCAGGATGCTTATTCCCCGCTCCCCGGCGGCCCAATCACGCTGGCCGACGGAGAGAACTTTTACATCGGCCTGACGCTCAACGTCGCTACCGCTCAGGCCGGGGGCGATTACTTCCTGCACTGGTCGCCGACCGTGGGCAACACTTCAACGTTCATTGACCGCCTCTTTGTTAAATCCACAACGGGAGGATACCTCCTTGGTTGGATGGAAACTTCCGGGACCGGGGTTGTCCCCTCCTACGGTTCAACCGTGCTCAATTTTGCGACGGATTACCGGGTGGTTGTGGCTTATCACGACGTGGCCGGCGCTTTGAATGATACCGGATCCGTCTATGTTAATCCCTTCACCGATCTCAATGTAGAGCTCAACAACACGCCCTATGTAACCAAGAATTGGACCTCTCCGACTGCTGAGACCGAGACCATTGCCGCTCTCAACTTCAGGCAGGGCAGCGCAGGCTCAGCAGCAGGAGTGGGTATTGACAACCTCAATGCCAGCAAGTTGTTTTCGGATGTAAGCACCTACACCCCGATTCCCGAACCGGCCAGCCTGTCCCTCCTGGGAGGATTCGGCTTGCTCGCCTGGTGGTCAACCCGCAGAAGGAAGTAACAGTTTCAGACCTTTAGATGAAAGGCGCAGCTCACGCTGCGCCTTTCTTTTTGCCTCAATTACCCTGGATGCCGCCGGGATGAAGGCTGTCGGCTTTTTCGCTGGCATCAAGGGCCGTTTCTCCACCATCCTCCGAACCTGAAGCATGGGCATTTCCAAGCCGAACACGCCGCTGACAGGCCAGGCTCCACCCGCCCCCGAGGCGACGCATCTGCGCCAGATTTCCCGTTCTCAATGGCGTTCGGGCATCGCCGCGTGGCTCGGTTGGGCGTTCGACGGGCTGGACATGCACCTTTACACGCTGGTGGCGGCACCCTTTGTTGCGGAGTTGATCGGAGCCACCCGGACGACGGATCCTGCGGTGGGCCGCTACGGCTCGCTGATTCAGGGGGCTTTTCTCCTGGGTTGGGCGCTGGGCGGCGGGTTCTTCGGGCGGATTGGCGACCGGTTGGGCCGGGCGCGGGCGCTGAGCTTCAGCATTCTGACCTACGCGGCCTTTACGGGGCTCTCCTTCTTCGCCCAGGCATGGTGGCACCTGCTCATCTTTCGCTTTCTTGCCGCGCTGGGCATTGGCGGAGAATGGGCCGTGGGCGCGTCCCTGCTCTCCGAGACCTGGCCTCGACGGTGGCGGCCGTGGATCGCAGCGGTGCTCCAGACCGGCGGCAACATCGGCATCCTGGCCGCCTGCCTGGCCAATTTCATCCTGGCGGCCGCGCCGCCGCGCTATCTGTTCCTGATCGGCGTGTTGCCGGCGCTGGTGGTGTTTTGGATTCGCCGCTCGGTGCCGGAGACGGAGGAATGGCGTTCCGCCAAAGCGCAGGCGCGCCTCCACGAGCCGGGCGTGCGCGACCTGTTCCGCGGGCAGGTTAGGTCGGTTACCCTCTGGGTGGTGCTGGTCTGCGGCGTGTCGCTGACTGCTCACTGGGCGTTCCTGTTCTGGAGCCAGCAACACCTGCGGAACCTGCCGGACGTTTTGAGCTGGAGCGCCGAGCAGAAGAACAAGCTGGCCAGTGCGGGGATGTACCTGGTGATCGGCAGCTCCATTCTCGGAAACTTCTTTGCCGGCTGGCTCTCACGGCGCATCGGGTATCGGGCCGCCATCGGCGCCATCTTCCTGATGTATTTCCTCGCCCTGTTCGGCGCGTATTGCATCCCGCGCCAGCACACGGCCCTGCTCTGCTGGTTCCCCCTGATTGGCTTCTGCCAGGGCGTCTTTGCCCTGTTCACGATGTATCTGCCTCCCCTGTTTCCCACCTTGCTGCGCACCACCGGCGCGGGGTTCTGCTACAACATCGGCCGGATCACCGCGGCCTTCGGCACCGTCTTCTTCGGCCTGTGCTCCAACCTGTTCTCCAAAGCCGGGGACCACCGCACCGCTCTTTTCCTCGCCGGCTTCCTCTTCCTGCCCGCTGCCGCAATCTCCCTATTTCTCCCGCGTCCACGCGATGATGCGTAACATCCGGTATCCGGGGGCTCAGCCTGGCAACCCGGTTTCGGAATCAGCTCTTGCCCAGCTTCCCCGCCAAAGCCTCCGGAGAGATGCCATAGAGCTTGATCACTTTATGGCGCGAGGTGTGGCCGCGCACCAGCTCCACCCGGTTGCGAGGGCAATCCAGATGGTCTGCGAGGAGCTTCACCAGCGCCTCATTGGCCGCGGCATCCACGGGCGGGGCGGTGACCTTGATGCGGAGCTCGGCACCGAGCGCCTCGCCAATTTCGTTGGCCGATGCGCGCGGCTGGAGCTTAACCGACAGCAAAACTCCGTCGGGCTGGACGCGAAGAAAGGCGGGCATGGTCATAGGTCGCAAATGAATTCTGGTCGAGCGTGCGTCTGAAAGCTAGTGTTTACGCGAAGGAACAACATGAGCAGAGCGTATCTTGAATTAGCCCGGGCACTCGGATTCGCAGCGAGCCTGCTGCTGGCGGCCGGCTGCGCATCCGAAGCGGCCAAACCGGCGCCCCAGCCTGCAGCGCAGCAACCGGCACCGGCAGTCCCCCCGCCCGCGGCGAGTGCGGAATCAAAGGTGGTTCTGCCCCCCGGCGCAGCGCAGCCTCCAGCGCCCTTTGAAGGTGAGGGCTGGCAACCCCTGTTCGCCGGGGAAAACCTGGACGGCTGGCGCGAGACCCCCTTTGCCGGCCACGGCGATGTGCATTGCCAGTCGGGATTGATCATCCTCAGCATGGGAGACCCGTTCACCGGCATCAACTGGACCAACGACTTCCCCAAAGTGAACTACGAGCTGGCGCTCGATGCCATGCGGTTGTCGGGCTCGGACTTCTTCTGCGGGTTGACAGTGCCGGTAGGGACCAACTCGTGCAGTTTGATCGTAGGCGGCTGGGGCGGTTCGCTGGTGGGGATCTCGAGCCTGGACGGCATGGACGCTTCAGAAAACGACAGCACCAAGTTCACCAGCTTCGAGTCCGGCCGCTGGTACCGCATCCGGCTCCGCGTGACGGAGAAGCGGATCGAGGGGTGGATTGACAAGGAGAAGCTGGTAAACGTGAGCACGGAAGGCAGGCGCATCTCCGTGCGGCCCGGCGACATTGAGCTTTCAATGCCGTTCGGGCTGGCGGCGTGGCAGACCTCGGCGGCATTTCGCGAGATCAAGTTCCGCCGTGTAAACTGATATACGATTTACGATATACGATTTACGCGTGGAATTGAGCAGGGCGGCTGCAGTCGAAATCTGGATGCCGCCCTTCTGAAGAGCCCGAATCCCAGGCAAAATGATCCACTGCGCCAGGGTCGCCAATAGCTCCCCTGGCGCGTAAATCGTAAATCGCCAATCGTAAATCCCTATACGGTGTAGGTGCTGGAAGCAGTAGTGCCCCCACGGCCAGTCCAGTTTGTGTGGAAGAACTCGCCGCGCGGCTTGTCCACGCGTTCGTAGGTGTGGGCGCCGAAGTAATCGCGCTGGGCCTGGAGCAGGTTCGCCGGCAGGCGTTCGCTGCGGATGCCGTCGAAGAACGCCAGGGCGGTGCTGAAGGCCGGCACCGGGATGCCTTTCTTGACGGCGGTCGAGACCACCTTTCGCCAGGCGCGGGTGCAGCTCTTGATCTCCTTCTTGAAGAACGGATTGAGCAGGAGGTTCTCGAGGTTCGGGTTCTTGTCGAAGGCCTTCTTAATGTCGCCGAGGAACACGCTGCGGATAATGCAGCCGCCGCGCCACATCAATGCGATGCCGCCGTAGTTCAGGTTCCAGCCGTATTGCTTGGCCGCCGCGCGCATCAGCATGTAGCCCTGCGTGTAGCTGATCATCTTCGAGGCATAAAGCGCCTGGCGGATGGCGGCGACCCATTGGGCGCGGTCGCCGGAGAACTTCGAGTTCGATGGCTTGAAGACCTTCGAGGCCTCCACGCGCGCGTCCTTCATGGCCGACACGCAGCGCGAATAAACCGCCTCGGCGATCAGGGTGATCGGGATGCCCATGTCCTGCGAAGAGATGACCGTCCACTTGCCCGTGCCTTTTTGCCCAGCGGTGTCCAGGATCTTGTCCACGATCGGGGTGCCATCGGTGTCCTTGAAGCCGAGAATATCGCGCGTGATCTCGACCAGGTAAGAGTCGAGTTCGCCCTTGTTCCATTCGGCAAAGACCTCGTGCATCTCCTGCGCGGTCATGCCCAGGCCGTCCTTCATCAACTGGTAGGCTTCGCAGATGAGCTGCATGTCGCCGTATTCGATTCCGTTGTGAACCATCTTCACGTAGTGGCCCGCGCCGCCTTCGCCGACCCAGTCGCAGCATGGGGAACTGTCGCCGACTTTCGCCGAGATGGCCTGGAAGATGTCCTTCACGTGCGGCCAGGCGGCGGGTGAGCCACCGGGCATGATGCTCGGTCCGCGGCGGGCACCTTCTTCGCCCCCGGAAACGCCGGTGCCGATGTAGAGCAGCCCCTTGGACTCTACGTATTTGGCCCGGCGAATCGTGTCCTGGAACAGGGAATTGCCGCCATCAATGATGATGTCACCCGCTTCGAGGTAGGGAATGACCTGTTCGATAAACTCGTCCACGGCCTGGCCGGCTTTGACCATCAGCATCACGCGGCGGGGCCGCTTGAGCAGGCCAACCATTTCCTGGATGGAGTGCGCGCCGACGACCTGGGTGCCCTTGGCTTCGTTGTTGAGAAACTCGTCCACCTTGGCGACGGTGCGATTGTAGGCGGCCACAGTGAACCCGTGGTCGTTCATGTTCAAAATCAGATTCTGGCCCATTACAGCCAGCCCAATGACAGCAATATCAGCTTTTTGTTCCATATAGTATATTTGTAAAGGAGCCATTAATCATACAAGAATCCTGATGATCCGCCAGCACATTTTTGGCCGCGTGCGGAGTCAAGTCAGCGACGACGGAGATGCTGTGATCAGAAGGTGCCCATCCTGAGGCGCGACAAACATCGCATCGGTCGAAACGCTTAATTTCATTCTATCTTCCTCACTTCTCAGTATTGCTACGCTCGGGCACAAACGCATCCCGCCCCGCCGCGGTTGCTTAGAAGTAGAGAGAACTCGCGTTAATGAGTTTTTAACACCCGGAGGCTGTATTTTGATTAACGCCTGCGGTGCAGCTATGCCAGGTTTCTGTGTGAAACAAACGC
>JAPLUA010000131.1 GCA_026397855.1 Verrucomicrobiota bacterium
ACCTGATTGAAGATCTTGCTCACAGGAGCGAGCGGGTTTGTCGGCAGCCATATTCTCGATAGCCTCCGCGCGCTTGGCCTGCCGGTCGCCATCCTCCTTAGGCCCTCCAGCAGCCGCGCTTTCATCGGTCCCGACTCTCCCAGCGTCGAGACGCGGCCCGGGTCCATTGGCGACCCGGCGAGCCTGCAGCAGGCGATGGACGGTGTCACGCACGTCATCCATTGCGCCGGGGCCACAAAGGCCTGCCGAGTTTCCGGGTTCTACGAAGTGAACCAGGGCGGCACCCGCAACGTGATCGAAGCCGTCAACGCCCAGGCGGGCCGAGTGGAGCGGCTGGTGCATATTTCCAGCCTGGCCGCCGCGGGGCCGGCCGTGCCGGAGAATCCAGCTCGCGAGTCCGATACCCCAGGCCCGGTTTCCGAATACGGCAAGAGCAAGCTGGCGGCCGAACTGGAAGTGCGGAACGGCTGCCGGGCCGAGTATGTGATCCTGCGGCCGTCGGCGGTCTATGGCCCGCGCGACGCGGAGTTCCTGCGGCTCTTCCAGGCTGCGAAAAGCCATTTCCAGCCAAGACCGGGCATCAAGCAGGCGTTGAGCCTGGTATTCGTCCGGGACCTTGCGCAGGCCGCAGTGACCTGCCTCACCCACCCGTCTACCGCAGGCAAGACGTACTTTGTCGCAGAAAAGGCGATCTCAACGGCGCCCATGATGGCGGCGGAGATTGCCTCCCGGATGGGGGTCTGGACGCTGCCTTTGCCGTTGCCCGCCGCGCTCCTGTGGACGATGTGCCTGGGCCAGGAGGCGTTGTCGCGCCTGACGGGCAAGGCCAACGTCCTGAGCCTGCAGAAGTTTGCCGAATTGCGCGCGCCGGGCTGGGTGTGCGACCCGACGCTCCTGGAGCGCGACACGGGATTCAGTTGCCGCACCGGCCTCAAGGACGGCGTCGCCGAGACCCTCTCCTGGTACCGGCAGCATCATTGGCTGTGAAGAACTACACGTTTGTTGACTATGCGACGCAGGGCTACACGGCCCTGGTGGGACTGCTGATTCTGTTCTTCCACAACGACACGGTGCCGGCCTGGTCGGGGCTGCTGGCCGCGCACGCGGCCGGGCTGGTGCTGGTGCATCTGCTCATCCAGGTCCAGGCCAGACGCCCCCGCAACCGGCTGCTCGATTTCGTGCGCCATTTCTATCCCGTGCTGCTTTACACCGCGTTCTTTGTCGAGACCGGCTCCCTGAACCGGATGTTCTTCAAGGACTACCTCGATCCCCTGGTGGCCCGGTGGGAGCAGCAGATCTTCGGCTGCCAGCCGAGCGTGCTGTTCATGGAGAAGCTTCCGTGGGTGGCGCTCAGTGAGCTCTTCTACATCTCCTACTTCTCCTACTACGTCATGATCGGTGGGGTGGGGATCGCGCTGTTTATCCGCAGCCGCCGGCAGTTCTTCCATTACGTCTCGGTGGTCTCGTTCCTGTTCTATGTCTGCTACGTGATCTACATCATTCTGCCCGTGATCGGCTCCCGCGCATTTTTCCACCAGGTTGATGGCTACGCGCTGCCGCCGGAAACCCAGCAACTGGCCGTTACCGATACCTATCCGGCGTCGGTCCAGTCGGGGGTGTTCTTCCACATCATGAAGTGGGTCTATCGCGTGTTCGAAGCCCCGGGCGCGGCTCTCCCGAGCAGCCACGTGGCGGTGGCCTTGTGCACCGTCTATTTCTCCTTCCGCTACCTGCGCC
>JAPLUA010000052.1 GCA_026397855.1 Verrucomicrobiota bacterium
ATGTCCTCAATGAGCGTTTCATCACGCGCATCGAGGGCAACCGCATCATCCTGGATGCGCCGCTTACCTGCGCCCTGGAGACGCAATATGGGAATGGCACTATTCAGGCCTATGCGTGGTCCGGCCGCATCACCAATGTGGGCATTGAGGACCTTCGCGGCGTTTCGGACTTTGACTCCTCGGTCACCACCAATACGGGAGCTTCAGCGTATTATTATTGCGATGAACTCCACAGCTTGGACTTCATTGAGGCCGACACTGTGGAGAATGCATGGGTGCGGCGTGTGACCTCGCAGTACTTCGGTTACGCCTGCGTCCATCTGACCGGTGGCACCCGGGCCGTCACGGTATCCGACTGCGACTCGCTGGACCCTGTTTCCATCATCACCGGCGGACGCCGCTATGCGTTTTCCCTGGCCGATGCCCGGCATTGCCTGGTGCAGAACTGTTACACCCGCAACGATCGGCATCAGTTTGTCACCGATTCGCTCAACACCGGGCCGAATGTGTTCCTGGATGGTGTGAGCGACAATGCCTACGCGGACGCCGGCCCTCACTTTCGCTGGGGCACAGGCACCATCTGGGACAATGTCACCGTCAACGGGGATTATGTTGATATCCGCAACCGTGGCAACGCCGGCACCAGTCATGGATGGGCTGGGGCCAACGAAGTGGTCTGGAACTCCAAGGCCGACGCCTTCATCGTTGAGAGCCCTCCCACGGCGCGTAATTGGCTCATCGGCAGCATCGGCCCGCTGGCTGCGAACACTATGGCAGTCGGCCCGCATCCGGATGGCACTTACGATTCCCGCAACACCAACGTCTTCCCGAACAGCCTTTACTACGCACAACTCCAGGACCGGATGATCGCGCCTTCCCTCCAGACCCGCGAGTACTGGCTGGGAGTGATTGACGCGTTCACCAACAGCCTGCCCGGGGGTGAAAAGGTTTACCTCGATACCACCTGGAGCAATGCCGTCAAGTCCGCCGCTGGCGGGCAGCCGCTGGATGGGTTTGATGTGGTGACCAATAACCACTGGATCCCCTTCTCCTTCAGTTTTGCCCTGGGTGTGACCGACCGCGTGGCTGTGGCGACGCTTTCCCTGGCGATGCGGGCAACCAATTCCGCCGCCACCAACACGCTGTATCTCGGCGCCCTCACGAATGCTTTCAGTTTCACCAATCTCGGCTGGCAGTCCATCGGCCTGGGCACGAATACGACCGTGCGGGTGCTGGACCTCACGTCGCAATTGAATACGCTCACCAACGGCCTGTTGAACGTGGCGGTAAGGGGCGACCTCGGCATTGATTGGGCGATGCTCGAATTGCAGATTGCCCCGGTCCAAACGCTGGTCACCAATTCGATTCTGCCCTCCGCGGACGCTTTCGTTCGCGGCGGCGCCAATGCCGGCATCAACTACGGCACGAATACCACGCTCGATATCAAGCTCGACAGCACTGCCAGCAACACGCGCCAGGCCTACATGCGGTGGAACCTGGCCGGTTACTCGACGCGCCTGCAATCGGCCCGGATCCGGCTTACCCCCGTCAGCGTCGGCACGAATGGGCTCGAACACGGCATCACGCTGGCCAACAGCAACACCTGGAACCAGAACACCGTTACCTGGAACACCCAGCCCGGTGGCGGCAAACGCTTCGCCACGTGGATTCCCTCCACCAACGGGCCGGCTGAATTCATCGTCACGCCACAAGTGCAGGCCGTGCTCGCGACGGACGGCCAGTTGTCGCTCGAACTCTTCTCGCTCAACAACCTCGGGGCCTCAGGGTTGGTGAGCTATGCATCAAGCAAAGACGCGAATCCGGCAAACCGTCCCCAACTCCTGCTGGTGTACTCAAACGCCTTGCCGGCCATATCGAAGCTCAGCGATCGGGCAATGCCTGCCAACACCAACACCGGTGCGCTGCCGTTCACCGTTGGCGATCCCGGCTATGCCGCGAACTTGCTAACCCTTGGCGTCCTTTCCGCTAACACGAACCTGGTTACTCCGGGGGGATTCTCCTTCGGTGGCTCCTTGTCGAACCGGACGGTTACGGTGACGCCCGTGCCCGGCCAGATGGGTATCGTGCTCATCACGCTCATTGTGACCAATCCGGCCGGCCTAACGGCTGGTTCGCAGTTCACACTCTCTGTGACCAATGCCGTCAACACCAACTCGGTGCCGACGATCTCGCCCCTCAGCGACCGCAGTATCGCTGTGAACACAAATACCGGGCCGATTTCCTTCACGGTCAGCGATGTGCTTTATGACCCCGGCGCGCTCAGCGTCGGCGCTATTTCCTCCAACCTGGCCCTTGTTCCGACAGAAGCTTTCCTGTTCGGGGGGGCGGGGAGCAACCGCACTCTGACCGTCGTGCCGGTATTGACCCGGACCGGCTCCGCTCTCATCACCGTCACCGTCACAAATCCCGGGGGCGCAACCGATTCCTCGCAGTTCACGCTGACCGTGACCAACGGCGGCGGGACGACGCCCTCGTCCGGTTCGTGGGCGGTGGACGCGAATGGGGATTGGAACAACCCCATCAACTGGGTCGGCGGCATCATCGCGACAGGGGCAGACCTGACAGCGACATTCGCGATTCACGCAACGGCGAGCCGCTACGTGAACAACAACTCGCCGCGGACCATCGGCAACCTTTTGCTGAGCGACTCGAATCCCGGCAGCACCGGCGCGTGGTTCATCACGAATAGCGTTCTCACGCTGCTGGTGTCAAACGGCACACCAGCCATTCTCGTCTCAAACGTCGCCGCCACCATCACCTCCGTCCTCGACGGCGAGCAGGGCCTCGCGGTGTCCGGGAACGGAACGCTGGTGCTGGGAGGCGCGAACACATTCGGCGGACCTGCCATCATTAGCGCCGGGGCGCTTCGCGCAGCGAACGACTACGCCCTGGGCGCCGAGTCCGCGGGCACGACCATCGGGAATGATCCGACGGCCCGCCTGGAGTTGGCGGGCGACGTGACGGTGGCCGAGCCGATCACTGTGAATTGCAAGGGCAGCGCCAACGGCAGTGTGCCCGCCGTCGTCAACGTGGGTGGCACAAACACGCTCGCTGGCACGATCAGCCTGACGACCGGCGGTTCGTACTGGACCTTTGAAGCCGCCGCCGGGAAGCTGCGCGTCACGGGCAACACGACCAACATGACCACGGTCAATATCCGCACCCTCTGGCTGCGCGGCGAGGCAGAGGGCGAATGGTTGAGCGCCATCGGCGACAGCGCTGCCGACCTGGCCACTGCAATCCGCAAGGATGATCCCGGGACCTGGGTGCTTGCGGGGAACAATACCTGCACGGGTAATACCGTGGTGAGCAACGGCACCTTGCGCGTCAACGGCACCTTGCCTGGAGGGGCAGTCACCGTCTATGGCGGCATGCTCGCCGGCACGGGAACCATCACTGCGCCGGTAACCATATACGCTGGCGCAGCTTTTGCACCGGGCGGATCCCTCGGAACCCTTCGCCTCAATAATAATCTGTTGCTTTCGGCCGGCAGCAGCACGGCTGTTGAGATAGATGCAACAACGCTGGCTTGCGGCTCGGTGCAGGGGCTTAGCAATGTAGTTTACGCAGGCACACTCTCCGTGACCACGGCCCGCGGCAGCCTGGCGGGCGGACAGAGCTTCCGGATCTTCAACGCTGCCAGCTATTCCGGCGGTTTTAGTAACATCATGCCGGAATCGCCGGGGGTTAACCTCGCTTGGGCTTTCAGTCCGACGAACGGAATCTTGTCTGTGTTTTCCCTTGCGCCGCCGGTCATCCGTCAATTTGGATTGAATGCGCGGAGCAACTTCACGCTCTCCGGCACGGGCCCGGCCGGCCAGGTTTACCGCATTTTCACCACCACCAACCTCGGCCTGCCGCTGGGCAGTTGGACTGCCCTCACCACAGGGATTCTGGCCGGGGGCTCATTTGCATTCACCGATCCGCAGACGACTAATTACGGCTATCGG
>JAPLUA010000196.1:0-2920 GCA_026397855.1 Verrucomicrobiota bacterium
CTTGAACATGACGGCAACTTAGGCGAAAGCCGGCTCGCGGCAAACCCCTTTTTGGCCGTAGATTACGTTTCAAACGAAGAATCGCCTTTCAGTAGGCTGCGGATTCAGCAATAAGTCATCCATCATGCAAACGGTTTACTTGGATTACAACGCCACCACTTCACTGGACGCCGAGGTCCGGGAAGCCATGCTCCCTTTCCTGGGCAAGGTGTGGGGGAACCCCTCCAGCGTCCACCACACCGGGCGACAGGCCCGTGCGCTGCTGGACGAGGGCCGCGAGCGCGCCGCAAAGGTGCTGGGCTGCAAACCCAGCGAGATCGTCTTCACCAGCGGCGGGACGGAGAGCGCCAACCTGGCGGTGCTCGGCACCGCGCGGCGCTTGAAGGCGAAGGGCCGGCATCTGATTACCTCGTCGGTCGAGCATCCGGCGGTGCTTCAGTGCTGCGCGTATCTTGCTCGGCAAGAAGGGTTTGAAGTGACTTACCTGCCGGTAAACCAGGAAGGTATGGTCTCGCCTGCCTCCCTCGCCGAGGCCATCCGCTCTGATACGATCCTGGTTTCGGTCATGGCGGCCAACAATGAGATCGGGACCATTCAGCCGGTGCCGGAACTGGGGGGGATTTGCCGGGAGCGGGGCGTCCTGTTTCACACGGATGCCGTGCAGTGGCTGGGCAAAGAGCCGTTCGGAGACGTCCACCAGTTCAATGCAGACCTTGTTTCCATCTGCGCGCACAAGATTCATGGGCCCAAGGGAGCTGGCGCGCTGTTCATCAGGTCCCCGTTCCAGCCGGATCCGATTCTGTTCGGTGGCAGCCATGAAAACGAACGCCGGGCGGGGACAGAGAACCTGGCCGGGATTATCGGCCTGGTGGAGGCCATGGAACGCTTTATACACCCCCCGGTCTTCAACAAAGAGAGGCTGGCCCCGCTGGCTGATCGGCTGCTGTGCCTGGTTGACCGGTTGCCAGGCGTGCAGTTTGTTGGCTCCAGGCGGCAGCGGCTGACGAATACCGTCTCCTTCCTCGCACCGGGCTGCGACAGCATCGCTCTGCTGGCGGGCCTGGATATGGAAGGCATTCGCGCTTCCAGCGGATCGGCTTGCTCGGCAGGTTCGTTGGAGCCATCCCATGTCATTCAGGCGCTGCGTCTGCCGGAACAGGCGTCCAATTCACTGGTTCGATTCTCGCTGGGACGAAATTCTACCCTGCAAGAGGTAGAATATGTCGAGGAAACGCTGCCTGAGGTCATCCGGCGGGCAAGGAAGTAGCCGGCTAACTTGTGCTGCGCGGGGTTGCACGCCTGCCGATAACCATTCGAATAAAGGTCTATTCTCGTGTGAATAGATTGTTCATAGAGTGAATAACCCGGACTTGCGGGGCTTTTCCATTCGCTCTAGTGTAGAGGCACGGGTTTTATTTTTGACGTAAGTGGTTGATGGGGCCTTGACGAAGAAGGTTGTTTGCTTTATTCACAGCCCTTAATACGGATAGTGTTTTTAAGATAGAAACAGATATATTAAGCACGCAATGAATCTGACCATCTCGAAGGAGCAATTCATCAATGGCCTGCAAGCGGTGCAGAATGTGGTGAGCACCCGGACAACGCTCCCTATCCTGTCCAATGTGCTGCTGCGTGCTGAGGGCGATCGCCTGGAATTCACCGCCACCGACCTCGATGTAACGATTGCTTGCGGCGTCGAGGCCAAGGTTACCAAGCCTGGCGGCTCGACCGTGCCGGTCAAGAAGCTCTTCGGCATCGTCCGCGAGTTGACGAACCTGGAGATTGACCTGGAGGTGGACGACAAGAACATGTGTATCGTCCGGTCAGGCGCCTCGTTCTACAAGATAAACGGCCTGAGTGCCGATGAGTTTCCGCCGCTGCCCCAGTTCAAGGAGGACAAGAAGGTGGTCCTGCCGCAGGCCACCCTCAAGGGGATGATGAAGAAAACCTCGTTTGCCATCTCCACAGATGAATCCCGCTATGTCCTGAACGGGATTTTCCTCAGCCTGAAGGATCACAAGATGACCATGGTAGCCACTGACGGCCGCCGGCTGGCGCTGGTGGACGAGGAGATGGATGTTTCCGAGGGCAGCCAGGGCGAATTCATCATTCCGGCAAAGACCGTCAACGAACTGAACCGCCTCCTGCAGGATAAAGGGGATGTGGAAATCCGCTATGCCGAGAACCAGGCCTCTTTTACCCTGAAAGACGAGAAAGGCTCCTCCATCCTGATCGTGACCAAGCTGATTGAGGGGAATTACCCGAATTACCGCCAGGTGATCCCGGCAGAGACCAAAGAGCGTGTGCCGCTGGCCCGGGAGGAGTTTCTGCACGCGTTGCGGCGCGCTGAAATCATGACCAGCGAGAAGTCCAACTCGGTCAAGCTGAGCTTCGGCAAGAACAAGCTGGAAATCACGGCCAATTCACCCGAGGTTGGCGAGGCTAAGGAAACCCTGGCCATCAACTACAAAGGCCCCGACATGGCCATCGCGTTCAATCCGAAATACATGATTGATCCCTTGAATGCCTTGCCGAACGATGAGGTTTTCATCGAGCTCATAGACGAACTCAGCCCCGGGGTGCTCAAGATCAACGGGCCGTTCCTCTACGTGGTGATGCCGATGCGGCTCAGTTAGGGCAACACCCTGAAGCGGGGTAGGTTTTTAACCTGCGAGCGCCCGGCCGATTGCAAATCGGCGATACAGCAGATTGCAAATCTGCGTTACGCCAACCCCGGCAAGGTAACGCAGACTTTCAGTCAATCCCACGCACAAACTGTTAACTCCGCAGATACTGGTCCATCGCCTTGGCGGCGCGCTTGCCGTCGCCCATGGCGAGGATAACGGTAGCGGCGCCGCGGACGATGTCCCCTCCGGCGAAGACGCCGGGCAGGCTGGTCATGCCATTCTCATCCGCCACA
>JAPLUA010000196.1:2941-7884 GCA_026397855.1 Verrucomicrobiota bacterium
CAATATTGCCCCACTTGTTAAGTTTGAGATCCGGGCAGGTGGCTGTAAGCAGCGGGTTGGCCCGGGTGCCAATGGCCACGACCACCACATCGCAGGGGATGACAAACTCCGATCCGGGAATGATGACCGGCCGGGCGCGGCCGGAGGCGTCGGGCTCGCCCAGTTGCATGCGGACGCATTTGAGGCCGGTGACCCACTTTTTCTCGTTGCCGATTACTTCGATCGGCGCGACCAGGAACTCGAAGTTCAGGCCCTCCTCCTCGGCATGGTGGATTTCCTCCGACCGCGCGGGCATCTCCTTGCGGGTGCGCCGGTAAACGATTATGGAGGCCTCGGCGCCGAGGCGCTTGGCGGTGCGGGCGGCGTCCATGGCGACGTTGCCGCCGCCAACGGTGGCAACGCGCTGCCCGTTGAGCACGGGGGTGTCGGACCTCGGAAATTGATAGGCCGCCATGAGGTTCACGCGGGTGAGGTATTCGTTGGCGGAATAGACGCCCTTGAAGTTCTCGCCCGGCACGTTCATGAAGACGGGCAACCCGGCGCCGTTGGCGATGAACACGGCGTCAAACTGCTCGCGCAGCTCCTGCACTGTGTAAGTGCGGCCAATGACGGTGTTGTAAACGATCTTCACCCCAGCGCGTTCGAGGCGCGCGACCTCCTCATCCACAATCTTCTTGGGGAGGCGGAATTCCGGGATGCCATAGACCAGCACGCCGCCCGGCTTGTGGAGGGCCTCAAAGACGGTGACCGCATGGCCGCGCTTGGCCAGTTCGCCCGCGGCGGTAAGCCCGCCGGGGCCGGAGCCGACCACCGCCACCTTCTTGCCGCTGGACGGGGCGAGCTGCAGCGCCTGCTGGTCGCTGTGGCCCCGGGCCCAATCTCCGACAAAGCGTTCGAGGTAGCCGATGGCCACCGGCAGGCCTTTATTGCCGCGAATGCACTCGATCTCGCATTGCGTTTCCTGCGGACAAACCCGGCCCGTGATGGCCGGCAGGGCGTTATCGTCGAGCAGGCAGTGCGCGGCCTCGGGCAGCTTGCCCTGCGAGAGCAGCTCGACAAAGCGGGGGATATTCACGCCCACCGGGCAGCCGTTCATGCACTTAGGATCCCGGCAAAGAAGGCACCGCTCGGCTTCGAGCAGGGCGATCTTCTCGGGCAGGCCGAGGTTGACCTCGTCAAAGTTGGCGTTGCGGATCAGGGGTGCCTGCTCCGTCATTTTCTGCCGGTCAATCTGGAGGCGTTGTTTGGTCGAAAGCTTGGAGGCCGCGGACATTGGTTGGGTCAATTTAGAGGGTTAAATGGGTTTGCGGGAGCTTGGATGGGGCGCGGGATTACTTCAGGCCAACCTTACAGGCCCCCTCGGAGCATGCGGTGGAGGCTTTCTGCTCGAAATCCCGGTAGGTGGACAGGCGGTCCATGAGCAGATCGAAATCCACCAGGTGCCCGTCGAATTCCGGGCCGTCCACGCAGGCAAAGAGCGTTTCGTTGCCCACCCCCACGCGGCACCCGCCGCACATCCCCGTGCCGTCCACCATCACAGGGTTGAGGGAGACGATCGTCCGGACGCCCAGCGGCCTGGTCAGGTTCGCCACCGCGCGCATCATCGGCACCGGGCCGACCGCGTACACGATGTCAATGCCGCCGCCGGCCAAGGCTTCCCTGGCGGCATCCGTCACAAAGCCGTGCCGTCCGTAGCTGCCGTCGTCGGTGCAAACAACCACCTCACCCAGCCGGGCGAGTTCGGGTTCAAAGATGACCCACTCCTTCGAGCGCCCGCCAATGATGCTCACCACCGCCACGCCGCGCCGTTTCAGGCCCTGGGCGATCGGATGCACGACGGCAGTGCCGACGCCGCCGCCGATGCAAAGCGCCCGGCCGGAGGAAATCAGCTCGGTGGAATGGCCCAGCGGCCCGGCGATGTCCATGATCGCCTCACCTGGCTCCAGCGCCACCAGCTCGCGGGTGCTTTTGCCCACCGCCTGGATGACCAGCGCAATGGTGCCCGCAGCCGGATCGGCATCGGCGATGGTGAGCGGAATGCGCTCGCCCCCTTCGCCGCGTCGGACAATAACAAACTGACCGGGCTGGCGGATTTGCGCGATGCGCTGGGCCACCACGTCAAGCCGGGTCACGTTAGGACTGAGCTGAGACTTCGCTACAACTTTATGCATATCTGGCTGTCAATTTCATGAGCGGGCAGTATAATGTGGATAACCTGCCCCAGAGTCAAAGTTTCTTCATCGTTCGGAGCGCTGTCATTCTGTCGGCATAGCATGTTGTTTTCTTGCCCAAAACCAAATGCGCCACTTTGTCTCACATCAGGGGCTTCAAGAGAGGGCAGGATAAACAGCGGACATGCCCAGCAAGGAAAATGGCAGCAGAGCAGATTGATTTGAATGCCTAGGCCCGACCCTTTTTACCCTACAGGTTTGGTTCAATAGTCAGAGGTTTGGGATTGACCCGTACGCACCCCCGGCGCAAAGTCACTATGCCATGTTTGGCGAACGTAATGTGAAAGGCGACCCGGCCCGGGTGTTCCCGGCAGCGGGCTCCTGTGTACCTTCAACCAAAGGGGTTCCTCCGGCAGGTTTCTGCCCGGGTGTCCCGATCCCAGACCGCGAATCATGAATAAACTCGATCGCCGTAGCTTCCTGAAAACCTCCCTGCTCACCACCGCCTCGTTCAGCATATTCCCGGCCCTGGCGGCGGAGCAAAGCGCGACCGGCAGGACGCCTGCCACATCCCAGGCGGGAGTGCCCGGCGCCAACGGCGACATCCGCTACGCGGTGGTCGGCTTCATGGGGCGCGGCCAGTCTCACCTCGAGGGGCTCAGGAAGGCCAAGGGCACCCGGTTGGTGGCTCTCTGCGACGTGGACAGCGAGGTCCTGGGGAAGGAGATCAAGAAATGCCAGGACCGCGGGGAGCAGGTTGCCGGCTACACGGACATTCGCAAGCTGCTGGAGGACAAGAACATTGATGCGGTCAGCTTTGCGACCCCGAACCATTGGCACTCGCTGGGGGCCATCTGGGCGATACAAGCCGGCAAGGATGTCTATGTGGAGAAGCCGGTGTCGCACAACGTGTGGGAAGGGCGCCAGCTCGTGAAGGCGGCCCGCAAGTTCAACCGCATCGTGCAGACCGGCACGCAATCCCGATCCAGCAGCGGCATTCGCGAGGCCATCGAGTGGGTGCGGGCAGGGAACATCGGCAAGATCAAATGCGCGCGCGGGTTCTGTTACAAACGCCGTCCCAGCATCGGCAAGGTGGATGGCCCGCAGCCGATCCCTCCCACGATTGACTACGACCTGTGGTGCGGACCGGCGCCGAAGGAACCGCTGATGCGCAAGAAGCTGCACTACGATTGGCATTGGGTTTGGCCGACGGGCAATGGCGACCTGGGTAACCAGGGGATTCACCAGATGGACATGGCGCGCTGGGTGCTCGGCGAAATGGCCCTCTCGCCGCGCGTGCTGAGCATCGGCGGACGGCTCGGCTACGTGGATGATGGAACGACCCCGAACACCATGATCGTTCTGCACGATTACCCGACCGCGCCGCTTATCTTCGAGGTGCGCGGATTGACCTCCGGCGCAGATTCCCAGGATATGGATAAATACCGCGGGGTGGGTGTCGGCATCGTTGCGGATTGCGAAGGGGGCTCGATGCTGATCACGGGCTATACGGGCGCGAAGATCGTGGATAAGGACGGCCGGCAGATCAAGTCCTTCGAGGGGGTGTCCGACCACTTTGCGAACTTCATTGATGCGGTGCGCAGCCGCAAATCAGGCGACCTGAATGCCGATATCCTGGAAGGCCACCTTTCGAGCGCGCTGTGCCACACCGGCAACATCTCCTACCGGCTGGGCAAAACACATCCGCCGGAGGAGATCCGGGACGCGGTGAAAAGCAACAAGGACCTGGCGGAGACGCTGGGCCGAATGGAAGAACATCTGGGTGCCAACAAGGTGGATCTGAAGAAGACCCCGGCCACGCTCGGCCTGGCCTTGAGGATGGACCCCCAAACCGAGACGTTTATCGGCAAGAAGGCGGCCAACCAGATGTTGCGCCGGGAATACCGGAAGCCGTTTGTCGTGCCGGAGATTGTGTGAAATCAGACCCTCGTGGATTGCACGGATGAAGGGGATGGGGTGATTCGTGATTCGTAAAACGGTTAAGAAGGCTCCATGCCGGCCGGTTACTACCCGGCAGCCGCTGCCGCGTTCGTTCAAGGACTTAACGCCGGCCAAGCACTTTAACCCGCGCACGTTCTTTCGCGAGATGGTCTGGAAAGCGCTGCTGACCCGGCGCACCGGACAGCCGCAACGACCGGTCTTTCCCAAGCTGACCTATGGGCAGGTAGCCATCACCTGGATCGGCCACGCCTCGTTCCTGGTCCAGTTCACCGATCTCAACATCCTGATTGATCCGAACTTTGCCAACTGGCTGTTCCTGCTGAAGCGCATCAAGCGTTCCGGCCTGAAGATCGAGCATCTGCCGCCGATTGACCTGGTGCTGCTGACCCATGCCCACTTCGATCATTTCCACAAGCCGACCCTGCGGCGGCTGCCGCATCCGAAGATCGGCATCATGCCCTGGGGAGTGGGCGACCTGGCCCACAACCTGGGATTTGGGCGCATCGTGGAGCTGGAATGGTGGGAGAGCTTCTCCCAGCGGGATTGGAAGGTGACTTTGACCCCCTCCAAGCACTGGGGCGCCCGCGTCCTGCGCGATCATCACCGCGGGTATGGCGGATTTGTGCTGGAACACCAGGGACGGCGCATCTATCACGCCGGGGACAGCGCCTACTTTGAGGGTTTCAAGGAGATCCGGACCCACTGCCAGCCGGAAATCGCCCTATTACCCATTGGCGCCTACCATCCGGAATCGTTCCGCAGCCTGCACATGGGACCGGACGAGGCCATCAAAGCGTTTAAAGACCTGCG
>JAPLUA010000569.1 GCA_026397855.1 Verrucomicrobiota bacterium
CGCCTTCGCTCATGCGGGCCTTCGCCCCGCCGGGATTGTTCCAATCCTGCGCCTGCGAGTAATAGAATCCGATCTTGAGCCCCTCTCGGTGCGCCGCGGTGACCAGGGAGCCGAGCAGGTCTTTCTTGTAAGGCGTGGCATCGGCAACGTCCCATTCGGTCACGTCCGAGGGAAAAAGGGCAAACCCATCGTGATGCTTTGAGGTGATGACCATGTAGCGCATGCCGGCATCCTTGGCGGTGCGAGCCCACGCGGCAGGATCGTATTTCAAGGGATTGAACTGACGAGCGAAGCCGCGATACTCGACCACGGGAATCTTCGCCGAGTGCATGATCCACTCGCCATAGCCATCCTGCCCGCCATATTTGCCGGCGGGGACGGCATAGACGCCCCAATGGATGAACAGCCCGAACTTCGCCTCGCGCCACCACCGCATCCGCGCGTCGCGTTGCTCGGGGGTTTCCTTCGCTGGCCCACGTTCCGGCTTGGCGCTCTCGACCGTCACCCCCTCGGCGGTGGCATCGGTTGTGGCTGACTTGGCCGGTGGCACTGCGGCGAAACTCATCGGGGCGATGATCGTCGCGAGCAGGAAGATTCTTGTGTAGTGGGTAATAGGTTTCATACCGAGATAAAGATTGATCCGGCGGCAACGCTGCCACACTCACGCACCCGAGGCTTCGTGCAGCCGGCGCACAATGGCCTTTGCCGCTCGCCGGCTGGCGCCCGGTTCACCGAGCGCAGCCACAATCGCGGCCAGCCTGGCTTTGATTTGAGCGTAACGCGCCGGGTCCTCCAGCAGCGCAAGGGTTGCGGCGGCAAGGTTTTCAGCGGTAGCCGCACCCTGAACGAACTCTGGGTAAACCGCTTCATCGGCCAGCAGGTTCGGCATGGCCAGATACTTCACCTTAACCAACTGCTTGCCGACGACATAGGTCAGCGTGGAGGTCTTATAGAAAACGACTGCCGGCACGCCGAAATACGCGCATTCCAGGGTAATGGTGCCCGACTTGGTCAGCGCCACAGCCGCCGCCTGGAGCGCCTCATCCAACCGGCCGACCTGCAGTTCCAGCCGGGGAATCACCTGCTCGAATGCCCTGACCGATTGCAGCAGCGACTCGTGCGGCAGGACCATCCGGAACACCACCTCGCGGCGGGCGGCAATGAGCTTCGCGGCCTCGGCCAGCACCGGCAGGTGCCGGCGCAGTTCCCCCGGCCGGCTCCCCGGCAGCAGCAGCACCATCGGCATGGCGCCAGGGCCTTGCCCCTGGCCCCGCGTCCCTCGACCGGCCCCATGCCGATCCACCATGGGATGTCCGACAAACTCCACACGCAGCCGCGGCACGCGTTTCGCATACCAGTCCTTTTCGAACGGGAATATGCTCAGCAGCAGATCGCAGTCGCGCTCCAGTTGGTAGGCGCGGCCCTCGCGCGAGGCCCAGACCTGGGGGGACACGTACTGAATCAGCCGGGGATTCCAATCGTGAAACCAGCCCCGGCGAGCGCGGACATGCTGCTTGATAGCGTGGGCAAACCGCCGGTTGAACCCGGAGAAGTCCACGCAGATAATCGCGTCCGGCTGCCGCTCCAGCGCCAGGCGAAACAGCTTGTAGAAGAGCCGGCGAAAGGTGAGGTAGTGCTTCACCGCCTCAGATAGCCCGATGACCGAATGGGCAGTCATGTCAAAGGCGAGGTCCACGCCCGCCGCCGCCATGCGGGGGCCGCCCGCACCGAAGAAACGCGGCTCCAGCCCGGCGGTCAGGGGTTGCAGATCTGCCGTCGGCTGCGCCTTGGCCTCGGCGTATTCACGCCGCAGCGCCTGGACCAGTTCCGCCGCCAGCAAATCCCCGCTGGCCTCGCCCGCGATCACCATGAAGCTCCGTGGTTTCATAACCCGCTGTAGCCGCCGACGTCAGCCGGCGCACTCTCTCCAGACCGGAGATAGCGCCAGCTCACGTCGGCGGCTACCCATTGATGTAACCTCCGCATCACTGCTTTTGCGGGGCGGCCCCGAATCCAGCGGCCTGCACTTGCCTCGTGATTTCCAAGGCCAGGTCCAGCGCCCGCTTCGCAGATTCCCCGCTCACCATCGGCGTCCGCTGCGCCTGAACGCACTGTACAAAGTGCTCCAGCTCCAGCTTGAGCGGCTCATCCTTCGCGATCGGCACCGGCTCGCGCACAATCCGCTTTCCGGCGAACTCGCTGACGATGGTGGAATCCTTCGCGTGCAGCAGCTTCTTCAGGAGCGAACTCTCCGGCTCGTCCTCCCGTGCGACGCGGTAGATGAAGCCCTCCTGCGCGCGGTAATCGAGCGAGATGTAGCTCGTCATTGCGCCCCCGCTGAAGACCCGGATCTTGCGCATCCGCTCCGGGCTGACCCGGCTCGCGGTCAGGTTCGCCACGCAGCCATTGGCAAAGCGCAGCCGCGCGTTGGCGATGTCCTCGGACTTGCTCAACACCGGGATGCCCACGGCGTCCACGCTCGTGACCGGCGATTTCACAAAGGCCAGCACCACGTCCAGGTCGTGAATCATCAGGTCGAGGACGACGCCAATGTCGGTGCTCCGCGCCGGGTAGGGCGACAGGCGGTGAGTCTCAATGAAGCGGGGATCGGTGGCCACCTCCTCCAGGTAATTGAACACCGGATTGAAGCGCTCGACGTGGCCGACCTGCAAGACGCAGCGCTGCTGCTGGGCAAGCTCGACCAACTCGGCGGCCTGGACGGTATTATCGGTCATCGGCTTCTCGACCAGCACATGGCGGCCCTGCCGCAGGAGCGTCCTGGCCAGGTCGAAGTGGGTAGTGGTGGGCGTCACGATGCTCACGGCGTCGCTGGCGTCAGCAGCTTCAGCCACCGAGCCGAATGCGCGGACGCCGTATTTCTCGGCGAATCGCTGCGCCGTATCCGCCGCGGCATCGTAAACGCCGACGAACTCGATCTGCCCCGCAGCAGCCATCGCGGCGTAGATCCGCACATGCTCTTTGCCCAGCGAACCGGTGCCGAGAACCGACACCTTCACACCACCAGAAGACTTTGCTCTATGTTCCGCACACATCGCCGCCATTGTGCCACTGACTGCCGCCCGGAGGCAACAGGCATCGGAAGGACCGGTTGCGCTACGGAACGGGATTTGGGCTTTGAACTTTGGCGGCGAGGCTAATAGATTATCGGCGTGCCAACTCTCGGATACATCGTGACGCTTGTGATCGCCTATCTGCTGGGCTCGATCCCGACGGGGTTCCTGGTGGCCAAGGCGCGCGGCGTGGACATCCGGGCCGTGGGCAGCGGCAATATCGGGGCCACCAACGTGTTCCGCATCCTGGGCAGGACGGCGGGCATCCTGGTGCTGCTGGTTGATGCCGCGAAGGGGTGGCTGGCTGTATCTGTCGTGGCGAGCTGGGTCGGCGGATGGACCCACGCCAGCCCGACGGCCGGCGTGTGGATGGCCCTGGTTGCAGGCGTGGCGGCGATTCTCGGTCA
>JAPLUA010000040.1 GCA_026397855.1 Verrucomicrobiota bacterium
TACCTCGCCATGTCCACCGGCGCGGTGCAGTGCCTCCTCCCCACCGTGGCCGGCCATCGCTACGATCTCAGCTACAGCCTCCGCGGCCCCTGCGCCGTCGGCTGGTGGGATGGCTCCGTCAACCCCCTGAGCGGGCGCGCCAGGGACCTCATCAGCGGTAACGACGGCGCTTTCATCAACGGCGCCACCAACACGGCCTACGCTTTCGTCGGCCGGCAGGGGTTCTTCTTTGGCGGGCAGACCGAGCCCCCGCCCACCCAGGATCCCGACATCTTCATCGAGGACATTGATGATCCCTCGGGCGTGATCGAGCTGGCCGACCCGCCGCAGCTCCGGCTTACCAACGCCTTCACGATCGAAACCTGGATCAAGCCGCTGCTGCCGACGAACAACACCTACTGCGGCACCGAGCAAATCTTCTTCCGCGGCTACCCCGAGCCTCTCGATTGCAGGGGGCTGGGCGATCCCTACTGGCTCGCCATCGAGCCGGCCTTGTCGGCGGGCGGCACCAATTACAACCTCCACTTCCACATCTCCGACGCCGCCGTCGGCAGCGTCGGCGCCGATGTCCTGGCCACCAACACGCCCATCATGGTGGGCGGCGGATCCAATTTCGGCTGGTGGCATATCGCCGCGGTCTTCGATGCCCCCTTCACGAACATCAACGTGATTTCCGGCACGAATATCGTCACCCTCACCACCAACGCCCTCCGCCTGTATGTGAACGGCGTTTGCGTGGCCAGCAATTACACCACCTTGTCGCCCTGCGGGGATCTCAACCCGGCCTTCAGCCCGGGCGTCTCCATCGGCGGCCGCTGCGGCTACGACTGGACCCAGCCCTACTACGGGTTCATGGATGAGCTGACGGTCTATGCCCGCGCCCTCACCGACCCGGAGCTGGCCGCCATTGCCGCCGCCGGCAGCCTCGGCAAGGCCGATCTCTCGGTGGTCCCGCCCGCCCAGAGCCTCGCCAAGCTGAGCGTCAACATGGACGGCGTCCAATTCGCCGCCAGTTACGGCGATAACTCGCGATGGACCACCCAGTCGGTCCAGTTCACGGCCCTGAATACGAATGCCGTGATGACGATCCAGAGCCTCCTCCCCGGCACCCTCCTGGACGGCATTGCCCTGTCCGAGGTGGCCCACGAGCTCTATTACTTCCCCGAGGTCTCCCTCTCCACGCTCGCCGGCGAGGATGCCTTCGGCGTCTGGACGCTCGAGATCTGGGATAGCCGCCTCGGCCCCACCAACTCCAACTCCGAGCTGGCCCAGTGGCAGGTGAATATCAGCCTGGCGCCGAGCAACCCGCCGCCGGTCATCACCCTGGCCCACGGCATCTTCTACACCAACTCGCTCCCGGCCTACGGCGCCCAGTTCTTCGTCGTTCCGGTCCCGCAGTGGGCCACCCGGGCGACCAATTTCCTCCAGTTCGCCAACCAGGTCCACACCACCACCCCCAGGCCCGTCTCGGTCTTCTACAACCCCACCAACTTCCCGGGGCTGGCCGACCTTGCGCTCCTCGGGCCCGCAGCGCCGGATACCTGGACGCTCGACACCAACGCCTTCCCGCAGTTGACCAACGGCCAGTCCTATTACCTGCTCCTGACCAACCCCAACCCGATCGGCGTCACCTTCGCCGTCGAGGTGGCTTTCGACATCACGACCCTGAACATCTGCGAGATGCTGGTCTCGAATGTGGTGGGACCCGCGGGCATTCCCCGCTACTTCCAGTTCGATGTCCCCACCAATGGATCCCCGGTCGGCGTGTCGCCCTCGGCCGTCTCGTTCCGGCTCTCCGGGGCCCAGAGCAACCTGACGGTCGTCCTCAGCGAGCACCTGCCGCTCCCGGACCTCAACCACTTCGATTACATCAGCCAGCAGCCCTCCACCAACGATGAGATCGTCATGCTGCTCACCAACAGCACTCCGTTCCCGATCCAGACCAACCGCTGGTATGTCGGCGTGTTCAATTCCACCGCCACCAACGTCCTCTTTGAGGCCGAGGCCTGCTGGACCACCAATTACCCGGTGATCATCCCCCTGGCCAACGCCGCCCCGTTTGTGGTCTCCTCGACCGCCAGCCCCTATGCCGCCCCGCCTGGCCCGCCGCAGTGGTTCTTCTTCGACTTCCTGGTCACCAGCCAGACACGCGGGGTCCTGTTCGAACTCTACAACCTGTCCGGCGCTGCCGACCTCGTGTTGCAGCGCGATGTGCCCCCCACCATGGCCCCCTACTTCGCCGTGAGCGCCTTCACCGGCACCGACTCCGAGCAGATCGTCCTGCGGGCCGAGCCCGACCGCCCGGCCAGCGTCCTGGTGCCCGACCTGCGCGGCCACTGGTACCTGGGCGTTTACAACCGTGGGCAGGCGAATCTGACCTACACCATCCGCGCCTCCCTGCCGACCTCCGGCTGGCTTCTGGCCACTCCCCAGCCTTTGGTGCTTGCCACCAACTCCCTGACGCCCCCGCAGGGCCTGCTCCTGACCTGGAACTCCATCATCGGCGAGCGCTACTTCGTCCAGCATACCCCCAGCCTCGCCTCCCCGGTCGTCTGGACCAATGTCGGCAACGTCGTCGCCACCACCCCCCTGACCACTTACGAGGTCATCCCGGCCCCGACCGTCGGCTACTTCCGTATCGTCCAGGTTTACAGCATCGAGCCCGTCCTCGTATCTCAGCCCTGGCCCACCAACATGTTCCGCCTCTCCTGGTCGGCCGCTTTCCCCGAATACAGCATCCAATACCGGCTCGGGTTCTTCGGCCCCTGGTCAAATCTCGTCACCCACCCCAATCCCCCATACCCGTCCTACCCTCCCCCAGTCCAGGAGGGCAACGATCTGGTAGCCTACGACATGGCCACCAATAACGTCCCCAAGTTCTACCGCCTGTTCAAATAGCAAGATGTAGGCAATGGGCAATGGGCAATGGGCAATGGGCAATGGGCAATGGGCAATGGGCAATGGGCAATGGGCAATCGGCTATTGTTGGATGTTGGATGTTGGATGTTGGATGTTGTTAATTAATCACTAGCCCCATGCCCGACCCCCGCAAACCCGCCCTCCAGCCGACGCGCATCCTGATCGTGGATGACGACCCGGGCCAGCGCAGCCTGCTCGACTCCTTCCTATCCGGCCAGGGCTTCGAAACCGTCCTCGCGGCCTCCGGCGAGGAGGCCCTGGAACGGCTCCGCACCGCCGAATTCGGCATGATGATCTCCGATGTCCGCATGCCCGGCCTCACCGGCCTCGACACCCTCCGCCGCGCCCGCCAGGAGCACCCGGTCCTCCCCGTCCTGCTCGTGACCGCCTACGCCGATATCCGCGAGGCCGTCGGTGCCATGCGCGACGGCGCCCTCAATTACCTCGCCAAGCCCATTGACCTCGACGAGCTGCTCACCACCGTTCGCCAGGCCACCGGCCTCTCCCTATCAATACCGCTTAAGTTCAACTCGGACAAGCAGTTGCCTGCTCATATTGTGGCCAAAAGCCCCCTCATGCAGGCCCTCTTCCACGACGCCTCCCTGATCGCCCCGTCCGAAAGCCGCATCCTGATCACCGGCGAGAACGGGGTGGGCAAGGAGGTCCTGGCCGACGTGATCCACGCCTGGAGCCCCCGCGCCGCCGGCCCGCTGGTCAAGATCAACTGTGCCGCCATCCCCGAGACCCTCCTCGAAAGCGAGCTGTTCGGCCATGAAAAGGGCGCCTTCACCGGCGCCAGCGCAAGGCGCATCGGCCGCTTCGAGCAGGCCAATAACGGCACCATCCTCCTGGACGAAATCGCCGACATGTCCCCCCCCCTCCAGGCCAAGCTCCTCCGCGTAACCCAGGAAGGCCGATTTAATAGGGTCGGCTCAAACACCGAACTCCTGACGAACTCCCGCCTCCTCGCCGCCACCAACCGCAACCTGGAAGAGGAGGTCAAAGCCGGCCGCTTCCGCGAGGACCTTTTCTACCGCCTCGACGTCGTCGAGTTGAACGTGCCCCCCCTCCGCGAACGCGCCGAGGACATCCTGCCTTTGGCGAGCGCCTTCATCGCCGAGTTCACCCAGGGCAAAGCCCGCCTCTCCTCCTCCGTCGCCGACTGCCTGGCCCGCTACTCCTGGCCCGGAAACGTGCGCGAGCTTCGCAACGCCATGGAGCGCGCCGCCCTCCTGTCCCTCGGCGAACTCATCATGCCCGAACACCTGCCTGCCAAGCTGCGTGTCGCGGCCGAAACCGCCCCCGCGGCGGAAGCGGCTGATGCTGAGCAGTTGGGCGAAATCGAGCGCCAGGCCATCGTCCAGGCCCTCCGCAAGCACAGCTTCAATCGCACCGAGACCGCCAAGGCCCTCGGCATCAGCCGCCGCGCCCTGATCTACAAACTCCAGCGCTTCCGCCAGGAAGGCTACGAGGTTGACCCCGCGTAACGCAGATTTTCAATCTGCCGTATCGCAGAATTTCATTCTGCAGCCCCTAGGTAACGCAGAATTTCATTCTGCAGAGCGCAAGCACGCCGATTCCCCTTGCCTCAGCGCACTCGCCCGTTTAGGAACCTGTCGTGGTTTTGAACGTAATCTCCGGAGCGCTCGCCGTGCTGAGCCTGGTCCTGATCCTCTGGCAATGGCTGGCGGCGCGGCGCTTTCCCCTGCACCAGCGCCTCCCTGCCGACCCTCGCCCCCCGTCCCCCGTCACATTTCCATCCCTCACCCTCCTGAAACCGCTCAAGGGCTGCGATGCCTTCACCGAGGCTTGTCTCCGGAGCTGGTTTGCCCAGCAATACCAGGGCCCCGTCCAGATCCTGTTCGCCGTCGCCTCCCCCGACGACCCGGTATGCGGCATCGTCCGCAAGCTCCAGCAGGAATTCCCCGCCGCCGACTCGCGGCTCGTCATCTGCGGTCCCTTGCTCGGCGCCAATGCCAAGGTCTCCCAGTTGGTCCAACTGGAGCCGCTGATCAAGCACGACCGCCTGGTGATCAGCGACGCCGACGTCCTAGCCCCCCCCGATTTCCTCGCAGCCACGCATCCCGCATCCCGCATCACGCCTCCCCCCGGCCTGACCTGCTGCTTCTACCGCCTCGCCAACCCGGCGACTTTGGCCATGCAATGGGAAGCGGTGGCCATCAATGCCGATTTCTGGAGCCAGGTCCTCCAGTCGCAGACCCTCAAGCCCATTGATTTCGCCCTCGGCGCCGTGATGGCGACTCCTCGACGGTGCCTGGAGGAAATCGGCGGCTTCAAGGCGTTGGCGGACTGTCTGGCCGATGACTACCAGCTCGGCCACCGCATCGCCCGGCGCGGCTATGGCATTGAACTCTCGCCGGTCGTGGTCGAGTGCTGGTCCGAGCCGATGGGCTGGTCTGCCGTCTGGAAGCATCAGCTTCGCTGGGCCCGGACCGTCCGCGTCTGCCAGCCAGCGCCCTATTTTTTCAGCATCCTGAGCAACGGCACGCTCTGGCCGCTGGTTTGGCTGGCGGCCAACCCCGCGCTGCCGGTGGTCGCCTTCGCGGGCTTCGCCGTGCTGGTGCGGATCCTGACGGCCCTGGGGTTACAACGACGTCTCAGTCAATCCTCCGGAGGGCGCTGGGTTTATGCGTGGCTCGTTCCGGTGAAGGACATCCTCCAGGCAGCGATCTGGATCCTGGCGTTCCTCGGGAACAGCATCGAATGGCGCGGACGCCGGATGCGCCTCCGGCGCGACGGAACCCTGGAGCCGCAGCCAGGACCAGGCCGGGGGTGAGGGGAGCGTGGGAGCGTGGGAGCGCCGGCATTCTGCCGGCTTAAACCGTGCGAATTGCCCGAGCATTGAATTTGCGCCGCGGACGTA
>JAPLUA010000464.1 GCA_026397855.1 Verrucomicrobiota bacterium
ATACCGCAAACGCCGGGTGGTCAATGGCGTCTCCATCACCGTGGGGCACGGCGAGATTGTCGGTCTGCTCGGCCCGAACGGGGCGGGCAAGACGACCACGTTCAACATGGTGGTGGGCGTCATCCGGCCCGACGGGGGGGCGGTGCGCTTTCAGGATCGCGACATCACGGGCCTGCCCATGCACAAGCGGGCGCGGCTTGGCATGGGGTATCTGACCCAGGAGCCATCCATCTTCCGCAAGCTCACCGTGGAGCAGAACATCCTGGCCATCCTGGAAACCTGCCGCATGAGCCGGCAGGAGCGCGCCATCCGGCTCAAATACCTCCTGGATGAACTCGACCTTGCGCGGTTGGCCAAGAGCATGGCCTACACGCTCAGCGGCGGGGAGAAGCGGCGCCTGGAAATCACCCGCGCCCTCGTGACCAGCCCCAAGCTGCTCCTCCTGGACGAGCCGTTCAGCGGGATTGACCCGATCGCCGTGTATGAGGTCCAGAAGATTGTCCGCCGCCTGAAAGACCGGGGCCTGGGCATCCTGATTACCGACCATAACGTGCGCGAGACATTGAAGCTGGTGGACAGGGCCTACCTGATTCACCATGGCGAGGTCGTCTATGCGGGCGCCGGCGAGCAGTTGGTCAACGACCCCAAGGCGCGCGAGATCTACCTGGGGCCGGATTTTAACCTTTAGCCCGGGCCGGGGCCATTGGCCAGACAGTTTCCCGCCCGCGCCCGGCGCGCGGTCGGCGCAAGAGTCGGGATAGTCAACCATAAGCAGCTTAGCCATTCTATGAATCGCGACGCAGTAACCGTGGAACGGTTTTATAACGAGCATGCCAGCGGACTGGAACTTAACCTCGTCGCCGGCGCCAGCGGGCTCCGGCGCGTGATTCGCGAGCCGACGGTCAACCGGCCGGGGCTGGTCCTGACCGGGTTCACCCGCTATTTTGCCAACAAGCGCCTGCAGGTCGTCGGCAACGCGGAAGCCTTCTTCCTGAAATCGCTGCCCCCGGAAGGCAAGGCTCGCCGCTACGAGACCTTTTTTTCCTATAAGGTCCCTTGCGTGGTCTTCTCGCGCAACCTGCACGCGGACAAGCAGTTCCTGAAGGCCGCAGAGCACGCCCGGGTGCCGATCTTCCGCTGCCCCATGGTGACCATGAAGTTCATCAACCTGGCCACCCTGGCGCTGGAGATGATGTTCGCTCCCCGCGGCACGGAGATGGGGAGCATGGTGGACATCCTGGGCGTGGGGGTGATCGTCCGGGGGGAAAGCGGCATCGGCAAGAGCGAGAGCGTCCTGGCACTCATTGATCGCGGCTACAGCCTGGTGGCGGACGACATCACCAAGGTCACCCTCGTGGATGGCCGCGAGGTCGTCGGCACCAGCGCCGAAATCACCCGCGACCACATGGAAGTCCGGGGCATCGGCATTATCAATGTCGCAGCCATGTTCGGCGTGAAGAGCATCCGCCACGAAAAGCGCGTGGACCTGGTGGTGACGTTGAAATCCTGGAATGAGGTGCCCGATGTGGACCGGCTGGGGCTGGAGCAGGAATACGTCAAAATCCTCGGCATTGACATCCCCCACATCACCATCCCCGTCCGCCCGGGCCGCGACCTGGCCCGGCTGGTCGAAGTCGCCGCTTTTCAGGCCAAGCTGAAGGAGGGGGGCTATAATCCGGCCAAGGAACTCAACGACCGGCTTATCTCCCGAATGGCAACAGCGGCAAAGTTATGAAAAAAGCCTGCCAGAATTCAGTGGCACCGCGCGTGATTTTCGGTTAAGTATAATGGATAGAGCTGATGAGCGCAAAGAAGCTAACCGACGGCGGCTCCGATATGACCAAAGATCTTTGGGTCGCGAACAAGCTGGGCATCCACGCCCGGCCTGCTGCCATGTTTGTGAAAACCGCCAACCGCTTCACTTGCGACATCTTCGTGGAGAAGGACGGTGAAAAGGTCAACGGCAAGAGCATCATGGGCATGATGATGCTGGCGGCCGGCCCCGGCAGCAAGCTCACCGTCCACGCGCAGGGCCAGGATGCCTCACAGGCCCTCACTGAGCTGGAGACGCTCATCAAACGCAAGTTCGACGAGGAGTGACGCCATGCCAATCCCCGATATTGATGTCAAATACGTC